>CANQTB010000010.1 GCA_947626665.1 uncultured Eggerthellaceae bacterium | reverse complement strand
TCGGGCTGGCGTTGCCAACCCTCAACAACGGCGCGGCTTACGCCGCAACCCCCAAAAACTTTACGCCGTGATCCGGGAAATCAACTTATTGATGTCGCCCATATTCGCCTCCAAATAAAAAAGAAGCCCCCCGAAATTCGGGGGGCTGTGTTGACGTTGCGGTATGTGGCGCTATTAGCCTTTGGCCACGGGTATATTGAAAAGCTGACGGAACGCCTCGAAAAGGCCGGTTGCTGCAAGCCCTGAAATGGCACCGCTCAATATCGTCTCAACGTCGAATGTTCCGGCGGTCAAGTCGGTAATGGTCATCACAACCACGCCGACAACGCAGCAGATGACGGGAATGAATCGGTTGATTTCCTCGTTTGCAATTGCGTGCTTGATGAGAAAACCGATTACCAAGGCGATGCCCATGGCAACGGGGCTTATAAGCTCATTAAGAAATCCAATGTCCATTTCTACCTCATTTCATCAATTCGCCGTGCATGGTGCTCACCATCTTTTCGATATTGGCAAGATGTTCGCCCATGCTTTTGGAATTTGCCTTGCTGTCCATAAGTTGGGCGTTTTGAACCTCGATTTGGTTCTTCAACGCCTCAATGACTACGTTGCTTTTTTCCTGTGCGGCAACGGCTCGGTCATATTGAGCCGCCCACCTGCCCTCCGCTTCCGAGCGTTCGCGGTCGCGCTGTTCCCTTGATGCCTCTTCGTCGGCCTTGCGTTTCTCGCGCATAACCTCTATTTCATGGCGCCCTTCCGCCTCGGTTTTCTGTAGTTCGAGGCGCTGTAGGTTCCATTCCTGCAACATCGGAATGAACTTGATAACGGCGAAAACCAAGAGGCCGCAAACGACGATTGCAAAGAGCCATTCGGGCCCGAACGCGGCCATTTGTGTAACGGCTTCGGTCGCGGCAGATTCCAATAGGATCACCCCCTAATAAAAAACCGCCTTTCGGCGGGTCCGTAGCGTTTACTCATTGTCGGCGTCAAGCAGCTTTTGCACTTCCACGCGCCACAATTCGGGCACTTGGTCAATGGTGCGCTTACCCGATTTGACTTGTCGGTAATAGATCTTTGCCATGTCATCGCCTCCTACTCTGAAACTAGACTTGCAACCAAATCGCCAAGCTCGGCTATGCCGTCAATTGCCTCGGTCACCAAATCGCCAAGTTCGGCGGTTGCGTCCAAAAGGTCGGCCACGCTTACCGCCTGATCGGCAGCGGCTGCCTCTTTTTCGTTGGCATCCTTAATTGAATCCTCACGGAAAAATACGGCCATGTATACCTCCTAACCGAAGTTGCCGCCGATAGAGTTGATATATACGGGTTCAGATGCCGACCCGCGGGCTGCGGTCACCTTGACAGAAAACGCCCATTGCGGCGCGGTTTTCGTCTGGTTCGTGAAATAGAACTTTTGGCCGTTGCGCGCCTGTTGTGTCGCATCCTCCCATTTCGGGGCATCGTCATTAGCGTTGTTGCAAACCATGACTTGCAACGTTGAGCCGCCGGGGAAATTGCCCTGAATGTTGATGAGCGCTTTTGTAGGCATCTCATCGGCGGGCAGAGGTTCGGCAAGCTCAAATTCGATCTTGGTGATGTTTTTGGTAAACGTCGCCGTACGGGTAACGGAGGCTCCGTTTTCATCGGTCGCGACAACCTTGAACGTGTGTTGCCCGTTGGTGACTGATTGCCATGCTTGGGCGTCAATCGTCAAGGTGTTCGATTGTCCGAGCTGCGCCTTAAAGCTCTTGAGCTGTTGCCCGTCAAGGCTTTCTACTACGGTAACCTCATCGTCATCGGGGTCGGTCACCGTGTAGGTAAGGCTCGGTGCGCTCGAATTGAACACCCCCAGATCGCTATCGTTTCCCGAAATCGCGGGATCCCGGTTATTGATAACCGTTTTCTTTCCCGATGTGGTCCAGGCGCTTTGCGCGTTGTCGCTATCGTAGGCGCTCACGCGGTATTGCACCGTTTTGGTGCCATAGGGGAGGTTGTCCTTGTACGTTCGCGCCGACCCCTTGTAAACCTGTGTCCAGCCGGCATCGGCAAGGTTTCGTTGCAGGATGTAACCGCCAAAGTTTCCATCTAGGTCGTTCGCCGCTGTCCATGTCACCTGGTAATCTTTGGTGCTCTTGATTTCCTCGGGCACGGTTATTGTTCCGGGTGCGGTCGGGGGGTTGTTGTAGATGACCGTATAGCACCCATCGCCGTCCGTGGTATCGGATACAAGGATATTAGATGACAGATTACAAGCGGGGCGAACGCCGTAGCTGCCAGGGCACGCGTAGCTGTTGTAAAGGCTGCCGTCAGCGTAGACGCGGCGCACGTGGCTGGAGTTCGACGGGTAGCTATTGCGCAACCACCAATACCAAGCGCTTGAGGTGCTTACGCTTGTGTAGTCGGAATTTGCCACGGCTTTCGCGGAGGGGTACGCAATGCGCTTGTTCGCGCTGTCGAAATACGCCATTGCGGTGCCGTTGTTGGCGATGGTCTCAAGCCCGACCTCATTGGACGATAAGAAGAAAACCTTGCCCGTCCATGTCGTGCCGTTGCCCGACCATCCGGCGATTTGCAAGGTTGTCTCAAGCAATGCAGCCTTTTCCTGCGCCGTAAAGGCATTGAGGAAACCCGCCTGCGAATCATAGCCGTTGTAACCGGCGCAATCCGCTTTCGTCGGCGGTGCGTCGGCGCTATGTTGCGCCTTGTACCAGGCACCGGCGCCGGCGTCGCTGTTCAACCATTGCTCAATATTGGCAACGGTCCAGTCATTGTTACCGTAGCTTTTGCGGTTGCCGTCGCTGTTAGATGCCTCACGTGCGTCAAAGGCTCTAATGGTGATGATCTTTTCGGTTAGCAGCGTCACCGAATTGCCTGGGTATCCCATTTGGTTTTTCGCAACGATTAACCAAGGTATGGCTTCGCCGTAAAATGTTCCGAACTTGATCTTGCTCCCCGCCGGCAACGCGCTCAATTTTTGCGCCATTCTCAATTACCTCCTTCAACTCGGGGAATAGCCCATAGAAATAACGATCCATCTTTTGCGCAAGGTGGTACGTGTTACCGTGGCTTATGTGCCCGCACCAGCTCGCATAGGACTGCCGCACCCGCTCAAGGTCCATCTTTCCCCGGTCAACCAAGGTTCGGAACTTTCGCAGTTTGCGTCTCATGTTGTTGACGCTCTTTGAGCGCACCTTTCGCACAACCTTGCCCGTTTGGGTCAAGTAGGTGTGAAAGCCTAAGAAATCGATGCCGTTTTTAAGCGGCAATATCTGCGTCTTGGGGTTGAGCGTCAGCCCCAAAGCCTCGGTGCGCTCTTTGATTTCGGCAAGGATCTCTTTGAGATAATCCTTGCTCTCGTGGATGATGAAAAAGTCATCCATATAGCGCCCATAGGATAGACCAAGGCCGTCGGTTAGCCAGTGGTCCATTTCATCCAAATAGAGCAGGGCTATGAGTTGGCTTGTCTGGTTGCCGATAGGTATACCCGGATCGGGCGTTGAATCAATAATCACGTCCAAAAGCCAGGTTGCATAATCCAATAACTCACCGTCGGCGATGCTCTTAAGGGCACCGTTGCATACAGCCTTACAATATGCGTGCCTCAAACTGTAAAAGTATTTGCTGAAATCGCCCTTGAGTACCCAACCGTCGGCATAGTCCCAACGCGCCTGCGGTCGCGGTATCAAATCGGCGCCGCGCCGCAATTCGAGATCCGCCGCCTTGCGGCTGAAATAGTAATGGCGCAGCATCTTGGTCAGTCGGTCTAAACCGTAATGCGTGCCCTTGCCTATCTGAACCGCGTAATTGTCGGTAATTACCCGCTTTGCCAATGCGGGATAAAGCGCATTGTCGCAGATGGCGTGCTGTACTATCTTCCCTTCAAAGTCTATCGCCAAAACCAAGCGGCGTTTAGGTTCATATACCTCGAAAGGGAAATAACCTTTGATGCGATACTCTTTTTTCTGTAGGCGATCCGCCAACTCATAGCATCTACTCACGGCCTCGAAATCGTATTTGAGTGCCGTTATGTTTCCGTCCTTGCCGTGCATCGTGGCTTTGTAAGCCCGATATACGGGCAGGAACCCGTTTATTGCGTTGCTTTTCATTGTTCCTTGCCGTGTATAGCCAAAACCACGCCGAAACGCCGCTTTAGGCATCGTGCAATCATGTGTTTACCTTGCAAGCAAGGCGGGAAGCTATCTCCTTGGATGGTTTGGTTTGTGCTGTGTGTTCGCCGTGCCCATGGGCGCGGTTAATAAGTCGAGCAGGCCACCGAATCGGGGCGAACGCCGTTGTTGCCATTGTACGCGTTGTTGTTGTTAAGGCTGCCGTCAGTGTTGACGTTGCGCACGTTGTTGGAGTTCGACGGTTACAGATGGCTCCCCAGAGACTACCCTAGCCCTGTTCGAGCTTTTGGGATCGCTCTTTATCGTTCTTGTGCCATTTGGCCGCTTGGTTCCTGACGCTGTTAGCCAGGTTCGTCCAATAGTCAAAGGCATCGGCATCTATTTGGTTGTTATGGTATACAACCTGAATATGATGCAATAGGAGGTTGCATTGAGTGAGCGCCGCCCGCTGTTTCGATAAACGCAGGTAACGCTCGCGTTGGTCGCGGAGGTCTAAATCGTTGGCCTCATAGAGGTTCGCCAATATGGCAATTGCCTCGTTTACCATGCGGGTAGGCAGGCCGCCTCGGTCTTTCTTCGGGAATACCTTGGTTGAGCGGCATTTGTTGTAGGTATGCGCCTCCAATTTCTTGGCATCGCGTATAACCCGCATTTCCGTTAGCTGACGATTGCGGTAGGGTGGTTTCGTTTGAGCGTGGCCGGTTCGCCCGTAAGTAGTCTGCGAGGTCACGCTTTCCCCCTTTAACACTCAATGCGCGAGTTTTGCTTGTTCCAGATACCGCTTGTTAGCTTGATGCCGGTGAGATCCCCGAAAGTGACAAGAAACGGGTTCGTGGTGAGCGCACCGAAAAGGGCATCCCACATAGTCGCGATTTTCCCCGTATTATCGTCAACTTGGGTTTTCATCGAATTTGACGTTGCGTTAGCCTCGCTGGCTATGCGCATGGCCTCATTGGCGATCTCAATCGCCTGTTCTGCAAGGCCGGCGGCCTCAAGCGCAAGTGATAGGTAATACTCATATTGCGCCACGGTCGCATAGGCATCGGCGTTGATGTGTATTGCGATGTTGGCGGCAGGTCCGACCGCCGTTAGTATGTCGATGCTCTTTTCAATGCTCGTTTGCGACCCCGATGGCGGTATCCATTCGGCATAACCGCCGGCATTGCCATAGGAATAGAGGATTTCGCCAACGTCGGGATCGGGATCTTCGGCGTACAATCCGAGCTCGCGCCAGAAAAACCCTTCGCCCGTTTCGTTGTTGAGGAACACACCGCCGACAACGGCGGTTGATGGCGTGATGATGGTTTTCTTCACTATGTCAATGGTCGCCTTTGGGCTGATGACGGCCTCGAGGTTCTGCACTTCTTGACCCTCGGGCAGCTCACCATCTCCCATTACGATCTTGGTGAACTTGATGGTTCCGCCTGAAAGGGCTTTCGCAATGGCGAGGTTGCCCGCATCGGTGACGGAATTGTTGATGAAAGCGCCCACGTTATTCTCCTTCCTCTACTTTTGCGTTTGCGGTCATCCTCACTTGCACGGTCTCACGCTGTACCAACGCGACCGAACTTAAAAGGCGTATCGTCGAATCGCCCATCTGGAACATTTCGCGGCTATGTTGATGGTGCCCCATGCCCTCGAAAAGCTCCGTATTGCCCGTTAGACCTATCAAGATCGCGTCAAGTTTCGAGCTTTTGCGCTTGACCTTGCCCAAGAGGTCTAAAAATTCGATTTGGTTTTGCGCCACAAGCGTGGGGTTATCGGTGAATACCTTGAAATGATGGGGTTCCCCCGCATATTCAGGCCATTCGATGACGCGCCCGTTGCCGAAATAGGCATCAATGACGCTTTCAACCGCCGATACCGTGCCCTTTTTCGCGTGCACAAGATCGCTTGCCTTGATGAGGGCGCGTTTCGTTTCGATTGGCGCGCCCGTCTTGTACCAGTCGATGTCAAGCGTATAGGCAAGTTCGTCTAGCAGTTCCTCGGGCAATTGGTCGATCTTGTCCCACGTCGTTAAGAGGCGGCTGCGGTCATAGATTTCACGGGCAACGATGTCGAAACCCTCCATCAAAGCAACGTCGCCCGCGTCGCGTTTCATCCATGAGGGCATGAGGTCGGCGCTATGGGTCTCGTTTAGCCTCATGTGTCCCACCTCGCCTGCGTCTCGAGGTTATGGCTTGTGATTACCGTGCCGCTGAAATGGGCTACCTGACCATCTGCCACGGCCTTATATTTCGGCTCTTCGATGTCAACCCGGATTGCACCCGATAGGGTTTCATCCCAGTCGGGGCGCATGATATAGGTTTTTAGGACATCGGGGTTGATGTCGCGACCGAGAATTGAGCATTGATCAGCGACATACCGGGCGATGGCGCCGCCCTCGCCCTCAACCATCTGTACCGTAGCGGCCTCAAGTTCGGGCGTTGTCGTGTACGTCAATTTGATGTCGAAATCAACGGGTTCGGCAGGGGCAACGCTCACAACGTCGGTCATGGGTCGCACGTCTTTGGCGTTGACGGCCTCATATACCTTCTTCAATACCTCATCGTCGGGTAACTCCCCGTCATCCATGAGCACGACGATACGTACCCGCCCGTCCATCTTATGCGTGAGCGCAACGGTAACGCTTTCCTCTTGGCTCAACGGCTCTTGCAACGTGATGACCAAGAGGGCGTTTTCGTATTCATAGGCGAACCCCTCCGCCTGACCGTTTACGGTAAGGCCGTCGGGTACCAAGAGTTCGCCGCCTATGTATACCTTTCCGTCAACAACGTCGCATTCTTGGGTATACGTCTCGGTTTCGCTGATGGCGGCAACGTCTTTTATGCCCGCATCGGCTGTTTTCGCCCAATAGACGTATGCGCGTTCTGGTCCCGCCGTCGATAGGGCGGAGGGCGCTATGCGGATCCGCTCACGGTATCGGTCATCGCCGTCAACCGTGTATGTCTCACCGTCATCGCCGCCCGCTGTCTCAACGGTGTTTTCAACCTTTTCAACGTATGCGATGAGGTCAACCAACGTCGCAATAGTTCCGGGCGGGTATCCGTTTCCGATGGATCCCGCGCCCGTGCAAGTCGCCGGCACGGTCACCGTGGTTTCGCCGGCCTCTATAACCGCTTCGTCATCGGTCGCGAAATATATATTGCCGTCGGTCGCCTTCGTCCATTTCGGGATGATGACGGCCTCACGGCGCACCTCCGAAAGCGTGAACTTAAGTTGCGTCACGGCGGCAACGGCGGGGATGCGGTTGACGCCCAAGCGTTCGCCTAAGGCGTCCAGCACTTCACCGCGCGCATAACGCAACATGACTTGACGGGCGGCATCCTGAACCGAGCATTGCAGGGGGATGCTTACGGCCACGATGGCCTCCCCCATGATGCGGCGCTCATCGCCTGGGTAGAGCGGTTCGCCTATCGCATCTTGCAACCCCGTTATGATTTGGTCATAGAGGTCGCCCGCGTCGGTGGTAATGAGGTTGACGCTACCGCCGCCGATTTCATCTGGCATATTCGCCCCCTTTCGTCCTATGTGACTTTGAGCAATACCCCTACGTCACCGTGTTCGGCATCGCGTGGACCAAGCGAAATTTCGAGGTTGGTTATTCGCGGTTCGTAGGTTGTAACGGTCCATTCGACATCAGATTTAACCTTGTTTTCCTGCGTTACTGGTGCGTCGATGATCTCGCGGGCTATGCCCTTGGTGCGTTCCATGGGGCACTCACCGCGGATCGTCTTGACAAGGTTGCCCGCGCAGACAAGGCGATCACTGTTACCACTTGCAAGCATGGTCATCAGCCTCCCATCACGATGCGCAGGCGTGAGCGGTCCGCTTCGCTCGCCGTTATCCGTAACGTGTTGTCGCGTTCGGTGCCGTAATAGTCTTGTATTCCCGGTGTGAGGTTCACGGTTTGCCCCTTGTCGGCCTTAAGCCCGCTCGGTTCTTCGCTGTATTCCTCGAATTTCACCGAAATGGAGGCTTCAACAACCCGCCCGTCCGCATTGATGATTGACGGTGCAAACGACGCCTCCGTTAAAAGGTAGTCGCAGGCGCAAAACTGTTGACCGCCCAAATAAAACGGGGCATGGATGCCGGCCGTTACCCTGTTCCACCATGCGCCGTATTCGCTTCGGGGGTCAACGCCCGTTGCGGCGTTTACGGTGTATTCGATGTCAAGGGTTTGCAGCTTTCGGCGCACGACCTGCGTAGGCGGTGCCCCCTCGCTGTCCTCGTTTTTCTCGATGTCAAGCCCGATTGATGTTGACAGAGACGTAAGCGCCCGCACGCGTTCCATGCTCATTTCCCAGGTCATATCGTGCCATTGCGCTTGTATGGCCATGCTTGCCTCCTGTCTTAGCTCGGTGGCGATGTCTCGCCGTGTACGCCCGCATGGGTATGCCCCGTAAGCGATTTGTCCGCGGCGATCACGTCCGTTGCCGCCGTCAATGTCCCGTCAACTGTCATGCCGTCGGGGAATACGTTGGTATGCTCACCGTCGGCGCGGCAAATGATTATTCCGCTGCCGTTTTCAAAGCGGGCGCATACCACAAGGCTATCTATCTTGAGATCTCCCAGCTTTCCCCGGGCTATCCACAAAATGTTATAAGGCGCCGTTACCACATCGGGCGATGTGATGGGCACAACGCGGGCTTGTGTAAAGCACCCGTGCGCGTCCGTTGCGCCCTCGAATGAGCTGATTTTCGCTAGGAAAATCGGTTGCGTTTCGTTGTCTTTCATTGCTAATAGCCCTCAATCACCTGCCGCGCCTCAAACATTGAGCGACGGCGTACGTAATCGTGTCTCATGTGTTCGATGAATGCGGGACCGTCCCACGATGCCGCCGCCGGTGCGTTGATGTTGACCACCGAACCCGCCGCATAGGAGCGCAGGAACGTTTCCGTTGTCAGCTTCAACGTACGCGTACCCTTGTTCTTGTGGCGCAATAGCCCACGCGCGAAACGGTTGCCCTCCGCCTGATCGCTTATGCGGTCGCCTATGACGTGGTTGAACACCTTGCCGCCCGAATCGGCGCGAAATTCGCCCGTTACGGTCCCGTCGGTTACCAAGCAAGCGGAAAACATCGCATCATCGTCGGCGTTGAATTGGTAGCTATCGCCCGGTGTTACGTTGATGGTCCCCGCAGGCGTTATGCTATCCATGTAAAGGCCGTCGTAAACGATGATCTTGCCGTCATAGGCGAGGAAACCCGCGCCCTCATAGGCGCATCGCCGCGCAAGAAACTCAAAGTCGGCAAGCCCGCCTTGCTCAACGTAAGAGTACAGCCTATCGGTGATGCCGTAAGTGCTGTATTCGAGCTGGTAGCGGTTGCAAATTTCGCCTATCAATTGCGATAGGCGCACTTGCTCCCATGATTTCCAGCGCCTTTCGCGCGCCGCGTCTTTGGGCATGGCAAGCGCCGTGATGGCGATGAGCGATGATTGGGGCTTGACGGCCACAATCTGCATCATGCCCGTTGTGGCCGTGCCGTCGCTCACCTTTATCGTGTCGCCCTCTTTTGGTCCCCATGCGTCCCATAGGTTGCGCGTGTCGTTGAGCTTAAGCAAAAGCTCATCGCTTCGCCCCGTCGCATACATGTCATGCCATGCGCACGCAATGGACACGTCTGCGGATATATCGACGCCTTCATATTCGAGCTTCATACGTCATCGCCTCCAAGGCGGCAGCGTTTCGGGCGTTTTGACCTTATCCACGATGGGCACGATGATGCGCTCACCGCCCTCAAAGGCAACCACGTCTATATAGTCGGGGTTGGCCTCTAATACGGTGGTTGCCATGCGCTCATCCAAATACGCCTCATAGGCGATTGCATCCCATGTTTCACCGGCGGCGGCGACATGCACGTAATTAGATGTCGAAGGCATAGTTACCCACCTCATTCGATGCCATAACGTCGGCTATGAGATCCCGAAATTCCGGCTCAACCTCACGTAATGCGGCAATGATGTCATCCTTGTCGGCGTTGCCCTGTATGTTGATGGTCGGGGCGAACGTGATGCCGCCCACGTCTATCGTTGTGCTCGTTTGGATGTTGGCGGCCAAATAGCCCGAACCCTCACCGCTTGCAACCAACGACGCACCGCGCGACCATTGGCCGGGGTTGGCATCTTCGCTGAACACATTGGACGATAGCCCGAGCATATGCCCCGCCATTTTCAGATAGCGGATGTTCTGCGCACGGTACGCGGGGTTGAAGCTGATTACGGCCTCGGTCGGGTACCGCGGATCCTCTCCGACGAACGCCAAGCCGTTGGTAAAGCCACCTTCGGCGAACCCGAAAAGGCCGCCGATGAAATCAAGGCCGCCGCTGAACAATCCGCCGATGGCGCTTGCCGCTTGGCCTGCAAGGTCGATGATGCTGCCGAGGAAACTGACAACCGGCGACAATGCCCCTGCTAGGGCGTTGATGACGCCAATGGCACCTTGCACGACGGGCATGATCCCTTGAATCAATCCCGCAATGGGCGGTAAGAGCGCATTGACCAATTGCATGATGGGATCCAACAACGGAATGATGGCCGTATTGAGCAGGGTGATTATCACGTTGAGCACCGATTGGATAACGGGCATCAATGAGCTGATAATCGAAATCAGCGGCGGCAAAATTGCGTTCAGGATCTGCATAATCGGCGGTATCAGCATTTGTATGAACTGAACCAACGGCGGCAAGATCGCCGAAATGATTTGCATGACCAACGGCAACAACGACGAAATCAGTGAAATCAACGGCGGCAGCACCGCCGAAATGATCTCCATGATGGGCGGTATGATTTGCCCGATTATCGAAATCAACGGCGGCAGCAACGATGTAATGAGCTGCGTGATGATGGGCAACAACGTCGCCGCCAACTGTGAGATCATCGGCATTATCTGACCGATGCAAGACGAAATGGTACCCATCAGCTCTTGCACAAGGGGTACCACTTGCGCCGCCATGTCGGGCGGCAGTATCGCCCCTAGCAAATCGGGTATAAGGCCGCTCACGCCGTCAAGGATGTCGGGCAGGTAATCGCGTATCGCCGTGCCGAGCGATTTGAGTATCTGCATGACACGGGGAATGATGTTCTTGGCCGCCGTGATGACGCTTTCAACCAACTGATCCGTAACGCCCTCAAGGTCGGCGTTTTCGTTGCCAAGAGCAGTTAGCCAATTGGTCCATGCGGCTTTGGCGCTGTTAACGCTGCCCTCGATGGTGGTAGATGCCTCTTTCGCGGTAGTACCCGTGATGCCCATTTCGGTCTGCACCTCATGGATCGCTTGCACCACATCGCCGAACTTGTCAATTGACAGATCGCCCGCTTGGCCGTTCGCCTCACGCAATTTGTTGGCATCGGCAATAAGGCGTTCCATCTCGGATTTCGTGCCGCCGTACCCAAGTTTCAGGTTATCGAGCATGCCGTATTGACCACGTGCCAATGACTGATAGGCGCGTTGTATGTCTTCGATGTTGGAACCCATCTTATTGGCGTTGTCCGACATGTCCGTAACGGCCATGTTGCCCATTTCCGCCGCCGCGGCGGTGTCGCCTCCCAGGGATTGCAAGAGCGACGCCGAAAAGCCGGTAATGGTCTCCATGTACTGATTGGCAGACATGCCCGCGGTCTTATAGGCGTTGGCGGCGTAATCCTGCACCGTCTGTGACGATTCCCCGAAAAGGGTATCTACGCCGCCCACAAGCTGCTCATAGCTCGCGTATGCGTCTAGCGCGTCTTTGGCTATCTTTCCGACGGCGACGGTCGCAGCACCGGCGGCCGCGCCGATGCCGACCAAAGCGGCCTTGCCGGCCTTGCCCATGGCGCTAAGCGCCTTTGACCCCGCGTTACTTCCCTTGCCGACGCCTCCCAGGGTCGTTTGTGCCGATTTGATGGCGGCCTTGAGCGATGGCATGACCTTGCCGCCAAGGCCGATAATCGCCTCCATCGTTTTGGCCATGTCATCACCTCTTCTTTACGTGTCGCTTGAACGGCCTGTTGTATTTCTGTCGGGTTCTCTCGATTTCCTTTTGACGCGCTTTCGCATCCTCAACGGCCTCATCGAAATCACGGAGGAACTCTTTGAGCTTCATGCGCCTGATTTCCGTGACGGGCGTTGATGATTCGTGCGCGAAATCCCTTATTGCGCGTCGGAGTTGCTTTCCGCGAACACCGTTGAACCGGTGATAAAAAAACGTCCGAGCGCCACCAGGTTCAAAATGTCTAAGCCCTTCACTTGGCTGAAATCGTCTAAAGCTATTTCGGGGTTGATTGATACGATGAGCGCGGCGCCCATCCAAAAATGCAACGCCGTGTCGCCCTCCATGAACGCGCTTATGTTCGATGTCTCAACCTTGCCGCACGCCTCTAGGAAAAGCTCGTTTGTGATCTCATCCATAGACCAGCTAAAGTCTTGACACTCGCGCCCGTTTATCTTGATGGGGCTTCGGAAATGGATGGGGTTGGGATAAATTGGATCCCCGTTTTCGTCAACCTCGAGGCGCTTGCCGGTGCGTATCGGCCTTTTCGGTGCGGTTTCCTCAACCTCTGTGACGGTCTCCGTAACGTCGATTTCCCTACCGTCATCAACTATCGTCACGTCAATAGATTTAGATGGTTTCTCACCTGCCATTTGTTCCTCCTAAAAGAAAAAGGCCGCCTTTCGGCGGCCTTGAGCCATAACAATAGGGTTGCTAGAGCATGCTTTCGATCTCATGCGAATAGTCGGTGCCCTCAACGCGGCAAATCCCAGCAAATTTGTCGATAAGCAACGCCTCTTCGTTGTTGATGAAAAGCTGATAGCGAAACACAGAAAGCGTTATCTCGTTTTCTGATGGTTCGCCCGGTGTGATCGCAATGCCCGGGATCGTCTTGGGGGCACAACCGAGAAACGCCTTGCACGGGCAACGCTTAATGGTGCCGTCAAGCGCCATCACCTGTTGCACGAAACGGATCTCAAGGTCCTGACGCTTAAGGCGCAGAAGGTGGATTAGCCCCTTGTCGGCGCCTATTTTCGTGATGGCGGCCTCCATGGCCTCGGTCCAACCCATGATGGGGATCTCAACCGTGCCGCCCGAACTGATTTCAGAGGTCACAAACGAAACCTCGGGGAGGGTGATTGCGACATCGCGCGCCACTAACTGACGGTCAGAATAGACCGTTGAGCCTTCGACGGCTCCGAAACTCTCAAGACGGGTAGCCATTTATACCTCCTCCCAAAAGACGCTCAAACCTGCATCGGTATAGCTGACAACGACGGTCGCGCTCTTGAGCGGCGGGGTAGGCGTCGTGTCAATCGTCCACGTGAAATTGCCGTTGAGTAGGTCATCGTTGGTGTTGTCCTCTTCGGAAAACTCAACGCGCGGGTTTCCGAGCAATGCGCCGATGGATACCAGCCTATCGAGTTTCTCTTGCTCAACGTTAATGATGGTGTCACGCAGGGCGCGGGTCATGGGTTGGTCGATTTCGTCAGCCCATTCGCGCTGGAAACTGTTGGTAATGTGCATGAGCATGCGCAGGCTGGTATCGAATACCGCACGCGCGTCAAGATAGTCGTTGCCGTACTCATACGCGGCGGTGTGATCGCCCCACAATACCCACGTGCCAGCCCATGGCACAACGGTCATGATGCCCTTTTGCGTGATCTCTTCGGCGTCTTTCTGGTCAAAGCCCTTGTTTCGGCTATCGGCGCCGAACCATTGCTTGACCATGGGAACAACCTTGTTAGAGCACGTTTCAAAGGGCACGCCGTCATGCATTTGGTCGATGCGCAGAAACTCAACGACGGCAAGCGTTGACAGATGGAACAGGCGCCCGGTCGCGTCCATGGCCATAGGCCAGCACGCTTTGGATCGCTCATCGTTGTAGAGCTTTGCTTGTTTCCACTCAACGGCATCGGCCATCGTGTCAATCGGGTTGCCCTCATCATCCTCAAGCGGCAGATCAGCAACGAAAAACGCATCCCAATGGCCGTTGACCTGACGCGATGCGCTTGCAAGTGCGCGGTATACCTCGGGGATATGCGACCAGCCCGGGGCGGCCAAAAGGTTGGCGATGGTATGTTGCTCCATGAACATCAGCTTAAGCGCCGCAATGCCCGTTACGTCGCCGTCGGCGGTCGCTTCGCCTATGACGTCATCGGCGGTCACCATGGTCGCATCCACAACGCTATAGTTCGCTTCGAGGGTACGCGGGAACACCCCGTTAATATCCTCAATGACCGAACCGCCGCGTTGCGTCGAATACGTGAGCGTGTAATCGGTGCCCTCTTGGTAGTTCATACCGTCATCGCGTGCGATGGCGCAGCGGGTCTCATGCGTTTCGCCGCCCGTCCACTCAAGCTGGACATCCCAAAAGCCCGGATCCATGGGCGAACCGTCGGGCTTGGCAAAGGCGAAATAGTGGACGAACTCACCAGAAATGACCTCATCGCCGTTTTTGCCAAGGTCAACGTTTTCGCTTATGACCTGACCGTTGATTTTAAGGGTCACCTTCGTCGCGCCCTCGGGCTTGGTGAACACCAAACCGACATAGGGCACGCCGTCATGATAGAGTTTTTCATCGATTACGCCGGTAGGCTCATACTCAAAGGTCGTGCCGTTGAGCTTCACGCCTGCGGCGGCGTACGCTTTAGCGTAATCGAAACCCTTATCATTTGCGCCCTCGCCCTTGTCGCGCAATTTGACGGCCTGCGCCGCATTCTCAAGGGCGGGGCGCGGGATCTTAACGCTGTCAAGGATGACATCCGACCCCATGAGCATGGCCTTGCCGTTGGCAAACGTAAGCGTTGCCGTTTGCTGTTCCTCTTGTTTGTGAGTGTCGGGATCTAACACGTTGAGCACGTAAATGGGTCCGACGCCATCCCCGCCGTTGTCGAAATGTGCCGCAATCGCCTCGCAAAGCGTATAGCGGTCCCATTCGTCGGCATAACCGAGGTTGATTTGCGCGTCGGCAAGGCTCTTGATCTTTATCGGCCTGTTGACCAGGCCGGCATCTTTGTAGCCGCGCACAAGGTTCACGGGTGCCGTGCCGAAATACACGGGCACGGTATCGGTTGACACACCAAGACGTGCTTTCGTGTCGCCGATTTGGCCGTATGTGCCATATAAATAGGGCATCTTAGCCGCTCCTTTCCTTATAAGTATTGGTCAATTTCAGGGCGATTTCTTATGATCTGCTCGCGTACGGTGAGTTCCACCCAAGCGAACCAAAACGGGTTGAAATCGGGTATATCGTTCTGCCAAGTGAATGGGCCGAACTTTATGCCCTCTTTCTTGTCGATGCCATAGCCGCCGATAGCCTCCGCGTTTTCGATGACGCGTAAGGCCGTGTCAACGAAATTCCAGACATCGCGCCAACCTTCGGACGTTTCGCGAAACGTACCCTCATCGCCCGGTTTGAGGTATTTGCGGTGTACGCCCTGCGTTGGTGTCAGAATGTCTGGACCGTGCAAGCCCGGATCCCATGCCGAAAACGAAAGCCGCACCCTCATAGCCCTGTCGGATGCGTTGGGGCTGTCTGTACCGTCTATCAGCTGTAGGCAGATGCTCGGTGTCGTGGCCTCAACTTCGGGGGGCTTGTTTTTCGTCGTTGGCGTATACATCGCGAATACTTCGGGGTTGACTAGCTTGTATTCGTATTTCGTCGTTTGGTTGTCGATTGACCGGGGCTTGAGTTTCACCTTTAGGCATACCTCCGAATGCAACCATACGGCCATTGCGTCAAGCGCCTGCACGATGCTCATTGCAACCCCCTTACCATGATGTCGGCATGGTAATCACAACGCGGCTCATGCCCTCATCAACCCGCCAACTCACGACGGTATATAGGCACCCGTCAAGCTCGAGGGTCGTGCCCTCGAGCTGACGTTGTATATCGCTTTCGCGCATATAGAGCACCTTGCCCGTACCCGTGATGCCGTATTCGGCGCCGTTGGCTGAATCGCGGTAAATATCCTCATCGACAACGCACGTAATGGGCTTGCCAGCAACGGTGTGTTCCTCACCGAAGTAATCAAGATCCAAAAACTCGTTTTCGATGTCGCCGGCAAGCATCTCGCGAAAGACGCTCACCTATTCCACCTCCATGGCCTCGAGCTCGGGTACCTTGTCATCCTCTTCGAGGATGGCGACCAAGGCGGTCTTGCTTGCCTTGGGCTTGTATGCAAGCCCGCGTGCGTCGCACTCCGCCTTGAGTTCCGATACGCTCATTTCGTTGTAGTCGATGCCATCATCAAAGGGCACGGCCTTGCCGTCCTGTTCCCCTTGTTCTTCTTCGGAGGTGTCGGCCTCTTCCTCTGTTACCTCATCGGGTGCCTCCGTGGCGGCATCTTCGGTAACCTCATCGGCGGCCATCTGCTCAACCTCTTCGGCGTATTCGGCAACGCCGCGTTTCACAAACCGCGCCTCAAGCTCGGGCGGCAGGACGATCACGCCATCATGACACGTGGCCATGCGCTGACGCCTGCCGTCTTTGTAAGCGATGGTCCCAGCAATGACGCGTATAGCCATTGTCATCGCCTCCTATTCGCTTAAGACTTTGGCGAAAATGAACGGGTTGACATCGTTGGGCACCATGAGCGGGCGGCTCGTAACCGTGAGGTTGCGTACGTCGTTTTCCGCGTTGAACGTGAACTTGGGCACGTAAGGCGCCGCATAGCTGTGCATCTGACCATCTGACTGCTCAACCTGGGTGACGGCACCGAATACGGCACGGCCAGCGCCGGGGGCGGTCATGATGGCAGAACCCGACGGCATGAAAGGCTGCGTCTTGCCCTGATCGTCCTTATAGGTCTTGTCATAGGCGATGACGTTGATTTTATGGCCGCGAACGTTGAGTACGCACATGATTGCAGCACCGGGGGCGGTAATGGTCGGTTCCGCCTCGCCGAGGTTCATGCGGCGGTTGTCGAGCATCTTTTGAACTTTCTCATTGTTCATGATGGCATCGGCGACATCGGTGGATACCACAAGATCCTCCGCCGGCAATCCGGCCTCCGAAAGGGCTTGCACCATCGCGGCCATGTTGGCGAAAATGTCAGCCGTCGGATCGTCCCAGTCGGTGTCAAAAGTCATTTCGGCGGGGTTGTGGTCGCCGTCATAGAAACGGATCTCATCAATGATGGTCGTGGCTCCGTTGTCATCGTAGTCAACCATCTTGCAACCGTTGGTGCGCATGACCTCACTTGCCATGTACTCCATGCGCCGGTAGACCATATCGCGCAATTCGTCCAAGTCGCGAATGGCGATGAGCTGCGCACGCTGTTGCGGCGTGATGTTATCGCCGTAAAGCGCCTCACCGAAACCGCGCTTAACAACATCGTCTAGCGTGATGGGGCGCTGCGGCTTGACGGTCGGCGGCATGTACTCATACATGCGTTGCCCGATGCGCGACATCGGCACGCCCCCGGAATAGGGGATGACGAACGGGGCTAACCGACGGTCACCGTCGCGGATCTCAACCAAGACTTTCTCCGTCGTGAATACATCCGCCTCATTGTGCGGGAAATAACGGTCAAGCAGGAAATTCGGCGCCTCTTGCAAGCCCTGAATGGCAAGCAAAAGCCGGCGGGTTGTGTAAACATCGTAATTAGGCATCATTACCTCCTAAAAATTAAGCCCGCTTATGCGGGCTTTGCGTGAAAATCCTTGTCGGGGCTGTTATCAGCCGTTGGAGATCTCAATGGTCTTGAGCTTGATGAGCTGCAAGCTGGTCGGGTATACGCCAACCTCTTGGGTATCGGTACGATAAAACCGTACCGTTGCCGTTCCGCTAAAGCTCGATAGGTCGCATTTCGCGCTTTCGGCGCTTTCCACCTTCACTCCGTCGAGAAAATCGGTCTGCTTGCCGTTTCCGAGTTGGAAATACAGCTTAAAAGTCCCCGGTGTTTTCTCGCGGGAGCTTGCCGGCGACACGACGCCGTAAACGTGCTCATTGGCATCGACGGTAATGAGGTAATCGGCATCGGATCCAAGGGGTTCGGCGAACATCAAATAAAATGTATTGTCGCCGGCATCGGTGACGGGATTGCCGACCGATGAAAGTACCGCATTGGCGGCGTCTTTCGTTGGCGCATAACCGAAATGCGTGATGGTCGGCGCTAACGGGCTAAAGCCACTCCAATCTGTCTTCAAGCATGACCTTCGATAGAATGCCAGCTTGCCGCATGTGCTCAAAGTCGCCCTCTGCAAGCGTGTATTCGCCGTCGGTAATCAGGCGATTGCGCACAAAATGGCCGGATTTGTAGGCCGATGCTTCGGCGCCGGCCGTTGCCTTGTCAACGTTTTCGGCAAGAATGTAAACGATACTCTCCGCCGTAAGCGCTTCGCTAATCGGCTTGAAATTGCCATCGGCGGCGGTGCCAACCATGACAGTGCCGCGCAAAAGCGGCGTTTCGCTTTCCTCGAGCTTGATGCCCGTAACGAACGCCTTGGGGTCGGTGTCGGCAAAGATGTCGTTATACAGACCCTCGCCGATCATTGCATCTAAACGCGCCATGATTATCTACGTCCTTTCGCTTTGTTGTAGAGGCTAACTGCGGCGTTAACTTCCTCTTTTTCCGTTTCAGCGCCGTCATCGTCTTGCGTCGGGCTTGACGGTTCGGCCTCAACCTGTTCGCCATCGTCGGTTGCGTTGTCGCCATCTTCATCGATGGCGTTGAGCATCGACGCGCCCAGCCCCGCATCGGCTTGCATTGCTCTCAAGGCAAGTTGCTCCGCCGTCATGGGGTGTTCGTACTTGGCCTCATTGACAAGTGCGGGGCTTACCCTGTTTTGGATCGCCTCAATGGCCTGAATACGCCCGCGTTCGGCGGCGGCTGCCTCAAGCTCGATTGCCGCGACCTGCTCGGGGTACTCGTTTCGGAGATCCGTTGCTATTTGGATGGTCACTTGATCCTCCTTTACATCGGCGGCGGGGGTCGCCCCGCCACTCCCTGACTTATATTCCCGCGCGGCCGCGGCCACGTTGGAAACCTTGGCTTGTGCGGTGAGCCACGACGGCAACGTACCCAAGGCGGCGACGTTATGGGGCACACCTGCCACCATCAGCACGCGCCCGCCGTTGGTCAACATCGCGTCAATAGGCTCCGCCTCATCGGCGGCCTCACCGTTTTCGCTTTCCTCAAGCGCCGTTTCTATGAGTTCGTCGGCAAATCCGGCCTCTACCGCATCGGCGCCGACGTACCACGTTGTCGCATCGATGAGGCTTTGCAGCTCATCCTCGGGCTTTCCGCACTTGCGCGCATAGATGCGCTTAAGCGATACCTCTGCGGCCTCATGGGATGCCAAAAGCTCGCGTACCTCTTGCGTTGACATGTACCCGAATAGAAACGATGAAACGTTGTGAATCATGACCATTGAGCCATCGAAGACCTTCACAACGTCGCCGGCGCACATAATCACGCTTGCCGCGCTCGCGGCAAGGCCATCGACGATTACGGTTTTCTTGCCCTCAAACGATTTGAGCAGGTTATGGATGGCGATACCTGCGAACAAATCACCACCGGCAGAATTGAGCCGGATCGTGATTTGCGACGCATCGCGCACGCGCTCAAGCTCGTTTAGCACGTTCTCGAGGGTGATGCGCATACCCGGCAGCGGTTCGCCCGTCCAAAAGTCGCACGGTTCACTTTCGCAAACGTCACCGTAAAAGATGATTTCGGCGGGCGCTTCCTCGGTCTCTGGTATGACATTGAAAAACGGCGCAACCGTTTGCGCCGCCTGAATGCTCGGGTTGATTGCCGCTCGTATGCGGTCTAAAAATCTAGGCATTCAACTCATCTCCTTCCTGATAGGATGATTGAGCCTCACGGCTCGCGGTGTCTGCCGCCATGTCGGTAATGGATTCGCTCACCGGCCTCATTGCCGCCAAGCGTTCGTTTTCATACGCAAGGCGCTCAATGTTGGTGTCCCATGAGCTGCCGTTGTATCTGATCGCCGCGGCCTCACGCGTCGTTAGCCCCTGTTCGATGGCAACCACTTCGGCGCTTATTTCCTTGGTCGGGTCAAGTTGGCCTTGCGATGGTCCGACCCAGTTGCAACCGAGGTACGCCGCCCTTATGGCGGGATCCGCGAAAAATCCCGGTGCCCGCAACCTACCGAGCGCAACGGCCTCGGTAAGCCATAGTTCCCAAATTGGCTGGCAAAAGTCATCGACAAACCACGTCCGGCGCATGCGGAACGCTTTCCACGCCTCCATGAGCGCCGCCCGCGATGCGCTGTAAGACGAATTGAACGATTTGAGCAGCAAATCGGCGGGAACCTCCAAGGCGGCGCCTATCTCAAGGCTGATAGCATGCAAAAAGCCCTCGAACCCCGACGTTGGCCGCTTCGGGTCTCCGAATGTGACGCTTTCACCGGGCTTGAGCATGTTGATTTGCCCGGGTCCCATTTCGTACTCGTTCTCATCCTCTGGTTCTTCGGGTTCCTCACCGGGCGGGATGAGCTGATCCCAGGGCATCTCGGTCGCATCGCCCGTTGTCGTGATAAAAGCCGTGAAAAACGATTCGATGACGGCGGCCACAAGCTCCGAATCGGAGTAACGCTTGATTTGAGCCAACGGCTCTATCACGTGCGCAAGGTAGCTTACGCCCCTGTATTGCTCGGGGCGCTCCGCGTCCATCACGTGCAGGATATTCGGCAAGCCGGTCTTTTCTCCGTAAGCCTTGACCCTCACCCATTTGCTCGGTTTGCCGGTGAACTCTTGGGGGTAGCTGTTTCGTATGTGGTACGCGACGATTGAGCCGCGCTTGTCGATCTCAACGCCGTCATAGCAAATGTTCCCGTTTTGAAGTTCGGCGGTTGTGTACGATGGGTAAACCGAGCGCAACGCCTCCATTGGCGTGGCAACCCGGTCGGCCTCTATCAGGTGCAAACGCAGGCCATAGGGCATTATGCTCGTGCGTTTCACGTGGTTGATGAGTGCGAACACATCACCCGATAGCAACCAAGACGTAAGCGCCAATTGCTGCATTGCGTAAAAGTTGTTCACGCCCGTTTCGTCGCACGCCCTCTTATTGTTCGCCCATAGGGCAAACTCACGTTCGGCGGCCTGCTGCCAAGCGATCGCCTCATCCTTGGTCATCCCCAGGAAATCGGCATCGATGGCGCATTTCGGCACCAAGCCCGTGCCTATGACGTTGGTGCGGTTCACCCTGATCGCACTTGTGGCGATTGGGCTGCCCATGTAAAGCATGCGGGCGCGTTGGCGTATGGTTTGGTTGTTGTCATCGATGTCGCGCGGGGCCGATCCCGACAACGCATCAAAGCCCTTGAGGCTTCGTTTCGTCGTTGATCCTCCGACATCGCCATAACCTTGGTTGACGATTCTTAGGGTCTGCCTTTGCGCGCGGCGATCAGGGTTGAAATAACCGGCCGTTCGGTGGTATTTCGGGTGCGCCGATGCCCTTAGATCGTGCGGCTTTCGCCGTGCGGTCATGCTAACCCCCTTTCATCGTTAGAAATCCCTTATGACTACGGCAACCGCCCCGCGGGCGCCGTTGCCGTCCAACTGTTCCTCCAAAGCGGCTATCTCATCTTCAAGCTCGGTGATCGCCTTTCGTATGTTCCCGAGGTCGATTTGATAGCGCGTAAGGTTCCGGCTGCCGATGCCGTAAGACATGGCGCCGCCTGAAAGCATTTCGGCCTCACGCTTCAAGTAGAGGTCAAGCCGGTCTTTCTTGAGTTGTAGCTTTTCCTCAATGTAGACGCGCTTCTTTTTCATTTCGCCCCCTTACCAGTCGTTAAGCATCGGGTTGTTCTTCGGCTTTCGTTTCGGTTTCGCCTTTTTCCGCGCCGGCTCGGTGCGGCCTCCGCCTTTCATGCGCCTGTCAAGGTCGAAAAGGTTGGGCTTCAAGATCCGAAACGCGGCCATTGCGTAGTTTCTACAGTCAAGAGCCTCGTTTCGCTTGTGCCCCGGTAGCTTTTCCCATACCCAGCGGTTTTGGCGTGATGTCGTTGTCAATACCTTGTGTTCGCTCAAGAGGCCGTTGAAATAGTTGAGATCGTAGCCGGCCTCAAGATGCAATGGGAAATGGCAATACTTTGCCCCAGGTGACTGCACCTTAAGCGCGTCCATGATCGCCTCTTTGCCCGCATCGACGCCGAGCGAATACAACCACACGGTAATTTTTTTGTTATTGCCGATAGGTTGGCGGCTCGGTGGCGATATATAGGGCACGCTTTCGCCGCCCTTGCCCTTTATCGGGAATACGCCGCGGTTCTGACGTGCGCGGCAGGCGTTGTAAACCTCGGTCGTGTAATGGCCGCCGCTGTCAACGCATGTAACCGATACTCTCAATGATCGCCCGTCCCTAAACCTGTAGGGTCTATCTATTACGCCGTCAAGGCGGTTCCATAGCTCGGGATCATAGGGGTTGCCCATGAGTATGCCGCGCTCAACGCCCCAGGTCTCACCGTAGAGGCCATGCCCTACAACCTCATATTCGAGCCGGTTATCTTGCGTATCGACGCCGCACGTCAGCACCAGCACGCCCTCGGGCAGGTCAACCGGCGAACCGTCGGCAAGCTGGCCGTAATCCTCGCGCCTCGATAGCATGCTTTCCTCCGTCTCGAGGTCGCCGCGATCCTCCCACAACTGACCTAGCAGGGTGTTATAGACAACCTTGAGCCGTTCGGGATCGTCTTTCGATGACAGAAACGCCAATACGATTTCCTCCCATGATTTCCATGGGCTGCTAAATGCGTTCAGCCAGAACGAACGCGTATGATTCAGCTCATAGGCAATCGGGTTTGCCGCTACCCATTTGGTCGGCTGCCGCCTCATGGTCGCCTCATCGAAAAGGCAACCGCAGGCGGGGCAGCACCACTCAACATTGCCGTCAAGCGTCCACGTTGTCGTACCGTGATCGCCCGTTTCCTTTATCGGCTTGAAATGCACGCTATCAAAGTTGATTTCGTTGTATTCGCCGCATGCGGGGCATTGATGTAACCAGCGCTCTTGGGTGCCGGTTTCGTAGCTGGCAGCTATGTTACTCGCCCCCTTTATCGTCGGCGTTGATACCTCAACCGCCTTAGCGTTGTAAAACGTCGTTTGCCTCGCCCTTGCAAGCTCCCATGGGTCACCTTCGGCGCCCGCCGATGGCGGCCACCTGTCGCGTTCGTCGCCGATGATGTAACGTATCGGCATTGATGCAAGGGCAGACGGCACATTAGCGCCGGTTATCGTCAAAAGGCCGCCGGGAAAAGACTTTTGCAAGAGCGTGGCGGCGTTATCACGCCCCTGCCGTACCTCTTTCACAAGGTCGCGCAATGCCGGCGTGTCCCTTATCATCGGCGCGACGCGAAGCCTTGAGAATTTCTTGGCCTCTTCAATGGACGGGTGCACGTAAAGGATGCTGCCCGGATCCTGATGCATGATGTAACCGATGACGTTGAGTTGAAACTCCGATTTGCCTATCTGTGAGCCGGCAACCATGACGATGCGGTTAACCTTTGGATCCGTTACCGCCCTCATCGGTTCGGCAAGGTAGGGCGTTCGCGACGTGCGCCAAGGTCCCGCCTCCGCCGATGCCTCGGGCGATAGGCGGCGGTATTTGTCCGCCCATTCGTCAACCGTGAGGTTTTCTGGCGGCTTGAATGCCCGCATTATCTTGCCAATGGTGCGGTTAAGATCCGCTATCGCCTCCGTTTCGCTCTTGCTCATCCTTTCGATCCTGCCATCCTTTGCGCTCACGTACGAGGGCGGCATATACCTCGGGGTCATAGCGAAACTCCGTCAATGCCTCCATCATTACGTTTATCTCGTTTTTGATGATGTCAGATGCCTCCGATGCGTTAACGGCGCCTATGACCTCAACGGCAAGGCGACCGGGCAAAGCGACAAGCATTGACCGCATGGTATAGACGTATTGACCCATTACGGCCTCAACATCTTCGGCGCGATGCAACGAACCTTCCAGTTCGCGTAATTCAAGTTCGGCCATGTCGGCCTTGGCTCGTTTGAGATCCGCATCGGCCTTTAGCTTTCGGCGCTCATCGGCCTCTTTTTTTGTCTCCTTATCGCTCTTTGTAGCCTTGATATATTCAACGTACTTTCGCACGGTTTCGACAAGGTTATACCTGTTCGAGCCGCCATCTTTAACGCAATCAATGATTCCGTTGGCGGTCAGCTTTTGCACTTGCCTTAC
>CANQTB010000009.1 GCA_947626665.1 uncultured Eggerthellaceae bacterium | reverse complement strand
ACATAGGTTCGATCAGCCAATTCAGGATCCGTCATGATGGTGGCAGGATTCGAATTGACGAGAATCACCCGATAGCCCTCGGCACGAAGCACCTTGCAGGCCTGTGCTCCCGAATAGTCGAACTCGCATGCCTGCCCGATCACGATGGGACCGGATCCGATAACGAGGATGCTTTGTATATCGGTGCGCTTTGGCACAAACAACCCTTTCCCTAAAACTTCCAACCAGCGAGGCGATCGCGGGCGATATCGATGTCCAGATAATCTGGAACGCCATCCATCAGCCGCGCGAACGCCGTGAACAGATAATGGGAATCCGTCGGCCCGGGCGAGGCCTCCGGATGGTATTGAACGGAAAATGCCGGCACGTCCAAAAACGCCATGCCCTCGGCGGTGCCGTCGTTCAAATTAACATGGGTGAGGCGAATTTTCCCGAATGTTGGATTATCAACCACCGGTGCGACGCCCCGCTCAACCCAGAGGCGCAAACCCTCGGGATGGTCGGCCACCCCTCCCGAGAGCTCTGGGACAAGGGCGCCGAGACTCGGGAAAATAAGGCCGAATCCATGGTTTTGCGCGGTGATCTCCACCCGACGGGTCAGAAGGTTCATGACCGGCTGATTGCCCCCATGATGGCCGAACTTGAGCTTCTCTATTGCCCCGCCCGCCGCCTGCGCCATCATCTGATGTCCGAGGCAGATGCCGAAGATGGGCACCTTGCCCAGCAATTGCTGCACCTGCTCGTAGGTGGCGCTCACCGCCTGCGGGTCACCCGGGCCGTTGGAGAGAAAAACGCCTTGGGGATGCATCATGAGAACTTCATCGGCCGGAGTGTCCCACGGAACGACTGTCAGCTCGCAGCCCACCCGTATGAGATTGTGAAATATCGAGCTTTTCGCACCACAGTCGTAAGCGACGACGCGATATCGCTTGTCCGAGGACGGGTCCACGGCAAAATCATGGCTTGCCGCCTGCTTGTCGAAGCCCTGCTTTTCCTTGCAGGAAACCGTCTTTGCCAAGTTCACACCAACGATCGATTCGCTCGCTCGCACCTTTGCAAGCAGGCTCTCTTCCGAAAGATCACACGTAGAGACGACGGCGCGTTTGGCTCCGTGGTCGCGAATGTGGCGAACGAGAGCACGCGTATCGATGCCCTCGAGGGCGACAACCTGATGCTCTTTCAAAAACTCCGGAAGCGAACGGGTGCTTCGCCAATTGGATGGCTCAGCGCACATATCGCGTACCACCAGCCCGCGAAGCGCCACTTCCCCGTCCTGGCAATCATCATCGTTCACACCGTAATTGCCGATCTGCGGGTAGGTCATCGTGACGATCTGGCCCGCATAGGAAGGATCGGTTATCACTTCCAGATAACCTTCAAGCGAGGTGTTGAAGCAAATCTCGCCGAACGCCTCGCCATCCGCTCCACAGGAAAAACCCCGAAAGGCGGCCCCGTCCTCAAGCACGAGCAGTGCTGGGGCGCGATCAGCCTTCGAGGTATTGCGAAGCAGCAGCCCACTTGCCTTACTCAACGACATTCCCCGCTTCCAAGGTGGCAACGCCATCGACATACACGTCGCTTGCGCGTCCGATTAGCTCCCAGCTGATGAAGCCGGAATTCGCTGCCTTCGAGCAAAAGCCGTCGGCATCGACCGTCCAGGCGGCGCTCGGGTCGATGACCGTGAGATCGGCGGTAGATCCCTCTTCGAGGCGCACCGGCTCTTGGCGCAAGATCGCGCGGGGGTTGACGGCCATGAGCTCGACGAGGCGGTTCATGTCGATCACGCCCTTCCCTACAAGGTTCGTGAGCACGAGGCCGAGCGACGTTTCCAGCCCGGTCATGCCGAAGGGTGCAAGCTCGAATTCGCGGTCCTTCTCCCAGGCCGTATGCGGCGCATGGTCGGTCACGATCGCATCGATCGTGCCGTCGGCGACGCCGGCGATGAGAGCCGCGGCGTCCTCTGCGGTACGCAGCGGTGGATTCACCTTCAGCGACGTTGGATAGTCATCGCCGATATCGTCCTCGGTGAGGAACATATGATGTGGCGTCACCTCGCAGGTGACCTTCAGCCCCTCCGCCTTCGCGGCACGCACAAGCTCAAGCCCGCGCGCCGTGGAGATATGCTGAATGTGCAGCGGGCAGCCGGTGAGGCGCGAGAGTGCGATATCGCGGGCGATCTCAAGCTCCTCGCCCTCGGCAGGCCATCCGAGCATCCCGAGACGCGTCGAGACGACCCCTTCGTTCACCTGGCCATCGCCGACCAAGCCGTTGTCTTGGCAATGCGCTGCAACCACGCAATCGAACTGCGCGGCGTAATCCATCACGCGGCGCATCATGCCGCTGTCCTGAATGCCATGGCCGTCATCGGTGAAAGCGCGCACGCCGAGGGCATACATATGCCCCATTTCGGAAAGCGTGTCACCCGCGAGGTCTTTCGTACATGCGCCCGAAGGCCACACCTTGCACTTCCCCACTTCCTTGGCGCGTTTCTGGATATAGCCCACGACCTCGGCATCGTCGGTTACCGGATCGGTGTTCGGCATACTGCAAACCGCAGTGAAGCCGCCATGGGCCGCGGCGCGCGTGCCCGAGGCAATATCTTCCTTTTCCTCATAGCCGGGTTCGCGAAGATGTACGTGCATGTCCACCAAACCGGGGACGATGATCTTTCCCGCCATATCGCGCACTTCGGTGCCATCGGCGGAAAGGTCCTTTCCCACGCGAGCGATCTCACCCTCTTCAATAAGCAGGTCGGCAATTTCGTCGAGCCCGATCTGCGGATCGACAAGGCGTGCGCCTTTAAGCATCAAGGCCATCGTTCGAACCTCCTAACAGCAGATAGAGAGCAGCCATGCGTACGAGGACGCCGGCATATACCTGATCGAGAATGATGGAGCGCTGCGGATGGTCCGCCATATAGCTATCCAGCTCTACCCCGCGGTTGATCGGGCCGGGATGGCAGATGCAGGCATCGGGCTTCATGAGGTGCTCGCGCTCGCGCGTGAGACCGTAGAGGCGGTTGTATTCGCGCAGGCTGGGATAGGGCGCTCCCTCCAATCGCTCTCGCTGGATGCGCAGCATGTAGACCACATCAAGCTCGGGGAGCACCTCGTCGATATGGCTGGAAACATGGTCGGCGCCAAGCACGTCGGGGCGTGCGGGAAGCAGGGTCGGCGGCGCGATGAGCGTCACCTCGCAGCCCATCGTCTTCAGCGCTGGCACAAGCGAGCCGCAGACACGCGAATGGCCGATGTCGCCCACCACGCCGACATGCAGGTTATCGAAGCTGCCCTTCTTCTCCCAAATCGCATAAAGGTCGAGCAAGGCCTGCGTGGGGTGTTGGTGTTTGCCGTCGCCCGCATCGATGACGGAGACGCCCGACACATCGGCGATCTTGCGTGGAACGCCTGCATGCTTGTCGCGTACGACGATGAGATCGATCTTATAGGAGCAAAGGGTCATCACCGTGTCAACGAGGCTTTCGCCTTTCACCGTCGAGGTAGAGGAGCCGCCGAAGTTCAGGCTGTCTGCAGAAAGGCGCTTCTCGGCGATTTCGAAGGAAGAGCGCGTGCGCGTCGAAGGTTCGTTGAACATGTTGACGATCGTAAAGCCTTTGAGCGTCGGTACCTTTTTGATGCGGCGCTCGTTCACCTCCTTGAACCGTTTCGCGGTTTCGAGGATGAGCATCAGGTCGTCGGCTGAATACTCGGTGATATCGATCAGATGCTTATGGGAAAACGCCACGGTTATTCACCTCCGTTCTTGGAAAGCGGGGCGGAACCGATGCGTCCGCCCTCGGGAACGTCCAATATCTCGACGGCTGTTGTGCCGTCAATGTCTTTCAGGAAGAGGCGAACGCTCTCATTGTGCGAGGAGGGAACGTTCTTTCCCACATAGTCGGCGCGGATGGGCAGCTCGCGATGGCCGCGATCGACGAGCACGGCCAGCTGCACCGCGGCGGGACGTCCGATGTCCATGAGCGCATCAAGGGCGGCTCGGATCGTACGGCCAGTGAACAGCACATCGTCCACAAGGACGATCGTCTTGCCGTCGATGTCGAAGGGGATGTCGGTCGAATGGACCTCGGGCGCGAAATGCGTCAGGTAATCGTCGCGGTAGAAGCTGATGTCGAGTTTGCCAAGCGGCACCTCCACCCCTTCTATCTCGTTGATCTTCTCGGCGAGCTCCTTCGCCAGCAAATCGCCCCGCGTCACGATCCCGACAAGGGCGAGATTCTCCGCTCCCTTATTGAATTCTAAGATTTGATGGGCAATTCGCGTGAGCGCCCGTTCGATCTCGGCTTCGTCCATGCAAATGGACTTCACCATCCGTTCGTCGGTCATACACACCCCTTTCACATCTGAGTGCGTACAGACGAAACCTGCCGGCTTCCAACCTCTCTCACCTTCCGGCGTTCGAAGCTCCACGGCATAAAAAATGCCCTGTAGTCTTCGCAAGGCAAACCGTGACCCGCTTTTTGTTTTTCTGGTGCCAGCGCGGGAAGTTGGCGTGTACCTTGTCGGCCTCTCTGTACCGCATTTAAAGGACGATCACAGTATGGGGGCAACGAAGCGATCCCGCAACCCCATATTTTGTGTTTTTTACCATCATCGCTGCGCAAGACCTCAGATGGTCGCTCACGCTTTTCACTACTTCGCAAATCCGCCATCAAAGAGAGCGGACGAGCTTCACGGCGAAGTAGGCGTCGGGAGAGCCGGGGACGAGCGCTGGGGAAAACGACGCTTTGCCCGCGATGGGCGCAAGGGAGAACTCAGCTCCCGCCTCGCTTGCCAAAAAAGACTTCACCACATCCGTGTTTTCCTCGGGAGTAATCGTGCACGTGGCGTATATGAGCTCGCCTCGCGGTGCAAGCAGATGCGACGCTTCGGCAAGAAGGCGCAATCCGAAAGCAGCTCTTTCTTCGATCGTTTCAGGTGCGAGACGCCAACGAATCTCAGGATGACGACGCAGTGTTCCAAGCCCCGAGCAGGGAGCATCGATGAAAATGAAATCGAACTTCTCATCGCCGAGCACCTCGTGCGCCTCTGTGCCGTCGGCGCATATGACATCGCTCACCTCGACGCCATAGCGATGCAGGCGCTTCTTCAACAGCTCACATTTCGAAGCCACGTTGTCCATCGCCACATAGCGGGGAATCTGCTTGTCGAAAACGCGCATCGCATCGTTTTGCAGAAGAATGGTTTTCCCTCCCCTTCCGGCTCCGATTTCGAGCGCCGATTTTGGCAGCTCCGCAGGAAGGAGAAGGCGCGCGACCGCCTGGCCGGTCGCATCGGTCACCAAAAGCTTTCCCGTATCGATTGCCTGGCTGACGGGCGGATCGGCGAGACAGCGCGAATTCTCGATGCGGAAACAGCCGGGGATGACCTTCCCCTCAATCTCGACAAGAGAGGGCTCGCCACGCGAGACCTTCAAAAGCCCGTAGGCTTCTTCATCGCGAGCTTTCAGGATATTCGAAGCGACAAATTGCGGTGCCGGCTCATTGGAGGCGGTGATAAACGCGTGTGCTCCGCTGCTCCCAAGTATGTCGATCAAACGCTTGACAAGCCAAAGCGGGAAACCGTGAAGCCGCGCATAGGCCTCGATATCCTTCCGTGGATCGCCGAAGGGAAACTTCTCCTTGGCCTCCACAATGCGATGAAGGACATGGTTGGCGAGCCGCGTCGCTTTCGGTGCAAACGAACGGACGAGCTCAACGCCCTGATCGACGGCCGCATGATGCGCCTTTGCAAGGTAGATGATCTCATAGGCGCTGATGGCAAGCGCATCACGCACATCGTCATTCACATCATCAGGGCTTTTCAGCGTTCGGTTAATAAGCTCATCGAGCGTTCCCCGATAGCTCACGACCCCATAGACGAGCTTTGTCGCAAAGGCACGATCCTTGCGGGCAAGCGGCGCCGTATCGATTTTCGATGCGACCAAATAGGAGGCAAAGGCGCCCTCTTCGGTCACCTGCCGAATGATCTCGTAGACAAGAAGCCGCGCCGGAGAGACGCGCGATGGGGTTTCCTCCGCCTTTCTCTCGACCTTGCGCGAAGCGTTGTTGCCGCTTTGGCGCGGCTTGCGGGCATCGTCGCGCTGGCCCCGTTGGGGCTTGCGTGCATCGTCGCGCTTACCCCGCTGCGGCTTGCGCGTATCGTCGCGCTGGCCCCGATGGGGCCGGTGCGTATCATCTCGTTGGCCCCGTTGCGGACTACGCCCCCGATCGTGCGGGGCGCTTTTGCGACCGTCATGGCGCGCGCCATCATGGCGGCGTGGGCCTCGTCTCTCGTGCCTATCGTCTGTCATACAAGCCCTTCCCAACGCGCACCCGTCTCACGCAGGACGGGAAGGCCCGCGCAAAACGATGCTGCCGTCATGACATTTTTCCCATCCGGTTTAATCATTTCCACCTCGAAAGCCCCATTCTCGGCGCAGGTGAGAAATAGACGCTTATGCACAAAATGCGCTTCGCCGGAGGCAAGGCAAGCAAGATCATCTCTCAGCACATCTGCTTGTTCCGCCATTTGAGCGCGAATAATTCGCACGCTTCTTCCCTCTATGAGGGCCTTTGCGGGATGTGCTTCGCTTGAGGCCCGCACACGTCGCACGTTCATTTCGGCCGTGTCGAGAGGATTAGCATCAAGCTCATGCTTTCCTATCTTCTCGGCATAGGTGGCGAAGCGCTCGTCCTGCTCTTGCCAGGTAACCGAACCGTCGGCGATCTCCCGTAGCGCATCAAGAAGCGCTTCGGAGCCGAGCACGGCAAGCTTGCCTGTTGTCTCTTCAAGCGTTTGGTCGCCGATTCTGAAAGAGCGAACCTCGCAATAAGGGCCGGTGTCGAGGCCGGCATCCATCTTCATGATGCTCACACCCGTCATTTCGTCGCCCGCCAAGATCGCCCTCTCGATGGGCGCCGCCCCGCGCCACCGCGGAAGGAGCGAGGCGTGGACGTTGATCGCGCCATACGGCGGCAAGGCGAGAATGCGCTCGGGAAGTATCTTCCCGTATGCCGTCACGCAGATTGCATCGGGGCAAAGCGCCCGAAGCTCTGTGAAGCACTCATCACCTGCAAGGCTCATGGGCGTGAAGACGGGGATGCCATGTGCCAAGGCGCATTCCTTGACCGGCGTGGCTATCAGGCGGTTTCCGCGCGTGCGCACGGCATCGGCGCGCGTATATACCGCGACGACGTCATGATGTTCGATCAATGCTGAAAGGATGGTCGCTGAGAACGACGTCGTTCCCATGAAAACGATCCTCAACGGGCTCATTGCACGCTCGTCTCGCCGGGCTTTGCGCCCGCCTCGCGTGCTATCTCGTAATCTTTGAGCGCCTTGATCTTATCCTGTGCCGAGCACGCCTCGAACATCGTCTTGCCGTTCAAATGGTCGATCTCATGCTGAAGGCATCGACCGAGCAATCCGTCGCTTTCCAGTTCCCATAGCTCACCGTCAAGATCGTAGTATTGAACGCGCGCCCATGCGGGACGTTTGATGGGCACATTGATGCCGGGCAGCGATAGACAGCCCTCACTGTCCACGACAAGCTCCCCATGGGTCTCCACGATCTCGGGATTGATGAGCACAAGGGGGTTTTCTCCCCAGTGCTCTTGATCGCAATCGATGACGACAAGGCGCTTGGTAACGCCAACTTGCGGAGCGGCAAGGCCGCATCCGTTGTTCTTATACATGGTATTGATCATCTGCTTCGCAAGTTTCGCAAGGCTTCTATCCGTTAACTCGCACTCGGTGCAAACTTCGTTTAAGATCGGATCAGGCGAAGTGATGATGGGAAGCGTCTGTGAAAACACGTCTCTCCTGCCTTATCGTTTCGTTCTTTTCTTTTCTGCCAGTATGCCATCTGCTTGCATGAAATGCCATGCGACATCGCTATTCTTCATGAACAAACTCGGTGGCGAAACCCGATCGAGCGTGTTGCGCTTGGCGCCGTGCGAGCTCGCGTTGCCATTCAACGACCGTGGTGAAAAGCGCCGCTCGTTCATCGGGGGCCATGGTGGAATCGTCAGCAAGAAGCCGCCGCGTTTCGCCTATCTGCTCGTCGAGATCGCCGATCTTGATCTCTTCGATGAGAAAATCACAGTATCCGGCGGGCATGTTCGCCGAGCTCGCTTCTGCGCCTTCGAAGGCGCCGGTAAGAATCGATGCGGCGCCCGGAACCGCTTCTTCGGCTTTCGAGATGATCTCTGCCGGCGAAGCGAGCTCATTTGCGGTAAGCGCATCGAGAATGCTTGCGGCAATGCCGATGTGATCTTGCCCATGCCAATGTGATTGCGCAAGCGTTTGCGCATGAGCAAGGGCCTCTCTGGGGTTCTGGGCGAAAAGGGAGAGAAGCTCGCGTTCGAAGCGCTTCCGATTGCGCTGTTCCATCGGAGCAATCGCAGAGCCATCTCTCTGGATAGGGCCTTGTGCCGATTGCGCATCTTGCTGTGCTCGGTGGGTCTGCGAATGATGCGGCCCCTCCCCTTCGCCCTCTCGGAGCGCGCGAGGGCCTTGCGGAGGCGCTTCCAGCTTATTCAAGGCCTCGAGGGCAGCAGATTCGCGCACGCCGCAACGGCCGGCAATTTGTATGGCGTAGTCTTGGGCAAGCAACGTGTTCTTAATAGGAGCAAGCAGCCCGATCGCCTCGGCAAATGCGCGGCTTCTCCCCTCCGGCGAGGTAAGGTCTGCACCTGCAAGGCGCTGATCGATACCATGCTGAAGCAGAGGAGTTGCCGCATCAATGAGCTTTCGAAGCGCCTCGGCACCGCGGGATTGCACGAACTCGGCAGGATCGAGGTCGTCGGGAAGCGTTACGGCAAGCAGATCGACCCGCATTCTTCCCGCCTCAGGCGTCAGGCTTTCGTCGATGAACGAGAGCGCCCGAAGTGCCGCCCGTCGTCCGGCCGCATCGCCATCGAAAAGATAGACGATCCGATGCTGGGCATGGCGCGATAGGATCTTGATATGTTGAGAGGTAAGGGCCGTTCCCAAGGTGGCCACGACGTTTTCGATCCCCGCTTCGGAAAGGGCGATAACATCGGTGTATCCCTCAACGACGATCGCTGTGCCCGTCGCCGTCAAAGAGGCCTTCGCCTTGTCGAGGCCGTAGAGAACGCGTGATTTATGGAAGAGGGGCGTTTCCTGCGTATTGAGATATTTCGGCTCGCCCTTGCCGATAACCCGCCCTCCAAAGGCGATGCAATCGCCAGCCACATCGTTGATGGGAAACATCACGCGGTCATAGAAGCGATCGCGAAGATGCCCATCCGCTGTTTTCACAGCAACATTTGCCGCAATGAGCTCTTCGGCTGCGAATCCCCCTTGCGTGAGATGCCTCACGAGCTGATTGCGGCCGGGTGCAAAGCCGAGCATCCAACGCCGTGAGACATCGCTGCCCATGCCACGACCGGATAGATAGCTCCGTGCAGCGGCTGCGCCATCTGCCTTCGAACGCATGAGCTGGGTATGGTAAAACGACGCCGCCTGCGCGCAGACTGCCTTGAGGCGGCTCTTTGCGCTCTGCGCAAGGGCGTTCGTGCCTTGCGTTTCATGAAGCTCGATATGGGCGCGATCTGCAAGCTTGCGTACCGCTTCCGGATACGAAAGGCCTTCCAGCTTCATGAGAAAGCTGAAAATATCTCCCCCTTGATTGCATCCGAAACAATGCCAAAGCTGTTTTGAAACGTCGATCTTGAGCGAAGGGGTCTTCTCTTGATGAAGTGGGCAACAGCACCACAAATCACGGCCTTTTTGCCGAAGGGGCACATAGCTTCCGATGACGTCGCCAATGTCGTTGGCCTCGCGAACGCGCGCGATGTCCTCTTCCGAAATAAGCCCGGACATCGATGCTATTCCTCTCGGGAATTCAGGCGGCGCGAGAGCATGAAGGTGATTCCCGCCGCTATGGCAAGGCAGACAACGGTGGCGACACGCCCAAACGAGGGATCTTTATATCCCACAAGCATGATGGCGACGCCAAAGGCGGCCATGATAGCGCACAAATACGATACCCAGCGTAAATAAGTCGGTGTCTGATCCACGGCATGCCTCGCAAACAGTCTCGTTTTTTCAAGGAAAGTATAGCGCATGGCCGAGAGAGCAGGCGATGCGATATACTCCCCTTGAAAAACTTACCGCTTTAAGACAAGGATGGCAATGTCAGCGAAAATCCCCTATTTGGAACTTCGCCCCGAAGTGGCCGAGGCGATCGAGAACGATCGTCGGGCAGGAAAGCAAAATCCTTTCGCGACGCCCGATAGCGCCGTCATTCGGCGCCACGATTTAGCACATGATCGCGCCACGCTTACCCGCCCGGCCTTCGCACGCGACATCGAGAAGATTCTCAATATCCCCGCCTACAATCGTTATGCGGATAAAACGCAGGTGTTTTCCTTCGTGGACAACGATCAGATCTGCCGTCGGGGCCTGCATGTGCAGCTGGTGAGCCGCATAGCGCGCGGAATCGGGAGCCTCCTCGGGCTGAATTGCGAGCTCATCGAGGCGATCGCCTACGGGCACGATGTTGGCCATACGCCCTTTGGACATGCGGGTGAGCGCTTTCTCAGCAGCGCTTACCATCGTCACACCGGACGCTTTTTCAACCACAACGTGCATTCGGTGCGCGTTCTCGACCGCCTTTACCCACGCAACATCTCGCTCCAGGTTCTTGATGGCGTTTTGTGCCATAACGGCGAATTCGCCTGCCAAACCCTCAGCTTAGGCGATATCGCGGATTTTTCCATGCTTGACGAACGTGTTGAATCCTGCTGCGTTGACGAAGGCGAGATCGATAAGCTGCGGCCCTCAACACTTGAGGGATGCGTCGTTCGGGTAAGCGATATGATCGCCTATATAGGCAAAGATCGGCAAGACGCCATGAATCTCGGAACACTCCGCAATCTCGATGCGTTTGAAAGCACGGTCATCGGAACCGACAACGCGCAAATCATCAACAATCTCACGGTCGATATTGTGAATGAAAGCTACGGGAAAGATCGTATTGCCTTGAGCACCGCCGCTTTCGAAGACCTCAAACGTGCCAAACGCCAGAACTATGAGCTCATCTATCTCAAAGAAGGCTTGGCTGACGGTAATAAAAACATCGTCGAAGAAATGTTCAACGATATGTATGAAAGACTTAAACACGATCTTCTCGCCGGTGATGAGGATTCACCCATCTACCGTCACCATATCGCACAGCTTTGCCTTCAATCGCGCAGCTGGACACGGGAAACCTACCTTGCCACCCCTCCCGATCAGATCGTCGTCGACTACCTTGCCTCCATGACAGACGGCTATTTCACGGCACTCTACCGCTTTCTTTTTCCTGCAAGGCAGCACGAGATCTCCGTAAGGGACTATTGCGCCGATTTATAGATTGCCTCGAACTTCTCATCGGCGATCTGCGTCGCCGCATCGTCGGCCGCCCGTGTTGCCAATTCATCGCAGCGCTCGTTGTAATCGTTTCCCGCATGGCCACGAACCCAGCGAAAGTCCACATGATGTCGAGCAAGCAAGGGCATGAGCCGCTGCCACAGATCAATGTTCTTCACGGGCTTCTTGCCGGCTGTCTTCCATCCGCGTGCCACCCAGCCATCCAACCAACGATCAGCGATAGCCTTCACAACGTATTGCGAATCGCTGTAAAGGACGACGTCGCAAGGCATGCGAAGCGCCTCAAGCCCTACAATCACCGCGAGAAGCTCCATCCGATTATTTGTCGTGAGGCGATATCCCTGCGAAAGCTCCTTCTTATGCGATATGCCGTCGGCAGCCTCGTGCAGCATCACGATACCATAGCCCCCCGGGCCCGGATTTCCCCGCGCCGAGCCATCGGTATATATCGTCACCTGCTTCATCGCATATCCTGCCCAAAGGATTTTTCGATCTGCTCCCCAAGATCAATCAGTTGCTGACGGTTTGAGACCCCGCATTTCGCATAGATATGGCGCATATGCGTTTCGACCGTATTTTTGCTGATGAAGAACTCCTTTGCGATTCGCTCTCCCGAACGTCCCTTGAGCGCCAAGGGCAGGATTTGCGACTCGCGCGCGGAAAGTTGATAGCGGTCGGCAAACTCCTTGCAGGCGAGCTCGAACTGGTCCCCTTCCGCGATGACAACCGAAAGCGCATGAAGATCGCGTTCGGTAAAAAGGAAGAGATAATCGTAGAGAACCGCCAATCCGGCAATGCTGCAGACGATGAGGACCGCCCCATCGACGCCGAATGCCTGCGAGATGTTCAATGACGCGCCCCATGCCCCGTCGATGAAGTTCGCGATGATGATTCCGATGATCTCCCCCACATAAAGAGCGAAAAATCCCATAGCGAACGAAAGCTCCGCGCAGGTCCCACGCAAACGAGCCATGACAAGAAAAAGGGATATGAGCACAACGGTGATGCCAAGATAGCCGGCAAGGAGAATTGCCGCGTCGTCCACTTGGGCAAGCGACAGCGTGGGGAGAAAAAGAAAGCCGCCGATCATAAAGAGGACGGCCAGCCGGTAGGCTCCTTCGAGGGGAGTCGAACGCCAAGCAGCGCCTTTCTGCGCAACAACTGGCGAATCCGCTGCATCCCGCCCCATCGTTTGCCCGAGGAACTTCTTTCCGAAAAGCTGAAGCACGGCAAGGCAATAGAGGCAGAAGAGCAGAAGGGCGAACGGTAACGTCGGCGCTGTGGCCCCGCCGGGTTCAGAGCCAAGCGTTTCCATCAAGCCTGCGGCGACGCCGAAAACAGCGGCTCCGATAAGAATGCGCAAGGTGAGGTTATTCGAGCGATCGCTCTCTCGTGCCGCATCGCGTTCGCGCTTTTCCGCTAGCGGTTCAAGCGAGCTTTCAAACTCGCAGCCTTCATGTAAACCATCATCGTTTTTTGCAGCATACAATGCGCCTGTTGCCGAGCGGAAGAAGAAAGCGCTCACCAACGGCGATATGGCGACGATGAGCAAGGTCGCCGTATTGGTGAGAGCTGCGAGAATGAAACCGACGCCTGCGGCGAATGCCGAAGCGATGAATACGATGGGAAGCGATTGCTCGATCGCGAGGCTGCCAAGGGCCTTGCCCCACGAGCAGAGCATAAAAGCCCCCGGAATGCCGAGGACAAGGCTCTGGAAAAGTATATTGTTCACGATTTCTGCATCAAGGAAACGCGAGGTGAAAAAACCTATCGCGAGCAACGCCCCATAGCAGAATATGAGCGGTCGGGAAAGAAGCACATCGCGAGCGCGTCCGCGCAGAGCGTACACCACGGCAAACGAGCAGGCAAATGCCCCAAGGATACCGATGAGCTCTGCGCGTTCAAGCACAAATGAGCCGAAAGCGACGGAACGGTTTATGCCAAGAAATAGAAGGAAGAAGGTAAAAAGGAGGTAACTTGAAAAACCCGCGATGTAAGCCACGGGCCTGCGAGAAGCATTCTTCTTGGCACCAGGATCTCCTTTCTCCCTTTCAGAAATACGATATGTTTTTGCCTGATTCTCCACGACACGTCATTTTAGCGAAACGGAGGTGGCTTTGTTCTCGGCATGAGGAAAGCCCGCTTAAAAAGCGGGCTTTGTGAAAATCATTGCATTTCGTTTATGTTCTATCGTGCGCGAAATCACGAGCAACAGGGAACTCGCCGTAGCGCGGATTGCCAAAGCATTACGCTTGCGATGCCTTAACGCGTACGACGCGTTTCTTCGGCGCAGGTTCCGCTGAAGCCTCATCTTCGTCATCGGCCTCGGCCAAAGCCCCCTTTACGCCCTTCTCTTCCTCAACAGGCTCGGAGTCCTCTTCGGCGACCTTCTTGCCAGAGCCTAAGCCCTCGCGAATATTCTTCACGGTCTTCCCGAGCGCCGATCCAAGTTTGGGAAGGTTCTTTGGCCCAAAGATGAGCAGGATGACGACGAGGATGATAAGAAGTTCAGGTACTCCGAGACCTAAGATTTTCATGGTGTACTCCTTTCGTACGGCAAAGCCCCTGCCTGCCGTTTGCGCCCTCCGTAAGATGCCGGAGCGAAGATTACGAAGTTCGCCGTCATTTTGCTATCACGCAAAACCATGATTTTGATTTTTTCGATGAAGTGCCAGATAAAGGCCGCATTATCAATAACGACACCGATCGTCAAAACGACGCAAAAAGGGCGTCACGGATTTGCGTGACGCCCTCTCATCAGAGAAGTTTCGATTCTTAGATAAGTCCCTGAAGCATCAGGAACAGCGGCGAGAACGTCAAAGAGACGATCGTCATCAGGTTGATGAGGATGTTCATCGAAGGACCGGAGGTGTCCTTGAAGGGATCGCCCACGGTGTCGCCGACGACGGCGGCCTTATGGGCATCCGAACCCTTTCCGCCGAAGTGGCCCTGTTCGATATATTTCTTCGCGTTGTCCCACGCACCGCCCGAGTTGCTCATAAAGATCGCAAGCAGCATGCCGGTTGCCACGGCGCCGGCCAAAAAGCCACCGAGCATAGCCGGATTGAAGCAGCCGATCACGACGGGAACGACGATGGCGAGGATGCCCGGAAGCATCATCTCATGAAGGGCGCTCGTCGTGGAGATGGCGACGCAGCGGTCGTACTCAGGCTCCGCCTTGTATTCCATGATGCCCTTGATCTCGCGGAACTGACGACGCACCTCTTCAACCATCGCATGGGCCGCGCGTGAAACGGCGCCCATGGTCAGTGCGGCGAACATGAACGGCATCATCGCGCCGAGGAAGATTCCCGCGACGATGAGCGGGTCGGTGAGCGTAAGCTCGAAATTCGGAATCGCATGGTGCATCGTTGCTTGGAACGAAACGAACAAGGAGATGGCGGCGAGGCCGGCGCTCGAGATCGCGAAGCCCTTCGCAATGGCGGCCGTTGTGTTGCCGACGGCATCGAGGGAGTCGGTGCGTTCGCGGATCTCCTCGGGAAGCCCGCTCATCTCAGCAATGCCGCCCGCGTTGTCGGCAACAGGGCCATAGGCGTCCACGCCGACGGTGATGGCAGTGTTCGAGAGCATGCCGGTTGCCGCAAGGCCGACTCCGTAGAGGCCGACCGCGATCGAGCCCTCAAGGGCGTGGGCCTCGGGGAACGCCATGTTGCCGCACACAAACGCGCCGATTATGGCGAAGGCCACCAGCACGATCGGCGCGATCGTCGAGAGCATGCCGGTGCCGATGCCTTCGATGATGACGGTTGCCGATCCGGTTTGCGCCGCCTCGGCGATCTTATGGACGGGCTTGTAATGGTCGGAGCAGAAATACTCCGTTATCTTGCCGATCGCGATGCCGGCAACAAGGCCGCAGACCACCGAGCCGAAGAGCCACAGCGGCTGCGCGAAAACGGTTTGCGACTGCCAAATGCCGAAGAGGATGAGGATAACGAGGATCTCGAGGCCGGCCGCGAGGTAGGTGCCGCGGTTGAGCGCCTTGTGGAGATCGGCGCCTTCCTTCGTACGCACGGCGAAGAGGCCGATGATCGAGGTGATGATGCCGCAGGCCGCGATGATGCACGGAACCAAGATGGCCCACGTGAAATCGCCAACAGTGGTGAAGTAGCCGCCGAGCGAGCCGAACGTCACTGCGAGAATCGTCGGAGCCAAAATCGATCCGGTGTAAGATTCGAAGAGGTCGGCGCCCATGCCCGCCACGTCGCCGACGTTGTCGCCGACGTTGTCGGCGATCGTTGCCGGATTGCGCGGGTCGTCCTCGGGAATTCCCGCCTCGACCTTGCCGACAAGGTCGGCGCCGACGTCCGCCGCCTTCGTGTAGATGCCGCCGCCGACACGGGCGAAAAGCGCTACGGCGGAGGCGCCGGTAGCAAAGCCCTCGACCATGCCGATGTTTTCATGCATAAGGGCAACATCGATGATGTTGACGCCGAAGACGAGGCCGATGAGCCAAAGCGAGAGGCCCATCAAGGCGAACGATGCGACGCAAAGGCCCATCGTGAGGCCTGATTTGAAGCTGATGTTCAATGCACGGGCAACAGATACCTCCGCCGCATGGGCGGTGCGGGTATTGGCGCGCGTCGCCACATGCATGCCAACGTAGCCGGCTGCCGCCGAGAGAATGCCTCCCGTTATGAAGGCAAGCGCGGTAATCCATGAGAGCGCAAAGCCCATGATAAGGGCGACGACGATCATGAAGATGACCAGCAGCTTGTATTCGCTCATCAAAAACGCCTTCGCGCCTTTTTGGATCTTGAGCGAGATGCTGTTCATGCGCTCCGAGCCAGGATCCTGCCTGATGACCCAAGAGCCCAGATAGGCTGCCACGCAGATGCCGATTGCGGCGCAAATCGGGGCAAGCCATGCGACTGCGGTAGTCACGGTTTCCTCCTTTGAACAACGTTTACCATATGACAAATGCAGCTTTCAAAATACGAGGCAAGCGCCGTCCCATTTCGAAAACTGCACATTTATAATTCTATCGTGATTAAAATAAAACACGTGATACGTCAATCATTTTTTCGGCACGAGAGGCGGAAAGCCCATTGAAAGACGCACAAGGCCACATGGCGGGGCCACATACCGCCCAGGGCGGAAAACATCGAGCACCACAGGCAAAAACGTCTTTACGGACTCGCCTCGCTCGCTATCCCCTTATCCACTCCGTGATGGCCATCCTCGCTATTCCCCTCTCCTTCTTCTTCATCGAGGTGCCCTATAACACCGACCTCTTACAGATGGAGCCGAGCTTCGTGATAACCAACCTCGCGCTCATCGCGGTGCTTTTCCTGATCGTCTACACCCTTGGACAACGCTCGCGCATCGTCATTGCGGTTTTCAGCGCCATCTTCCTCGTCATGGGATGTGCGAATTTCTTCGTGGAGGTATTCAAGGGCCAGCCTGTCACACCATCCGATCTTCTTGCTCTTGGCACGGCCGCAGCAGTCGGCTCGGGCTACGAGCTCTTTTGGACGAAACGCATCGCATTCTGCTTGGTGGTCTACATCCTCTATTGCGTTGCGCTCTTTTTCACGCCGAAAGTGAAAATCACCACAAGATCGCTTATCGTCAACCTCTCATGCTGCGTGGTCGTGACGATTGGCTTTGGTTTTTGGTTTAACTCGACAAACCTCACAAAAGATCAGGACCTCGTCCTTGATTATTGGAATTTGGACAATTCATACACGGAATACGGCACGACGTTTACCATGGTCAATCTCGCTCAATTCATCAGGGGGCAAGAACCTGATGGCTATTCGGTCGATGCGGCCGACGATATTCTCCGCTCCTTTGAAGATGACGGCATACAAACGCTTCCCCAGACCCCGCCGACGATCATCACCGTCATGAACGAGAGCTTCGCCGACCTCGCACAGTTCGAGGAACTCAAGGGTTCGGAAGCCGAATTGGATCTCTACCGCCGGGTTGAAGCGACCTCCCTCGAATCGGGGACTGTTTATATATCGCATCTCGGTGGAGGCACGTGCGACTGCGAATTTGAATTTCTCACGGGCGCTTCCCTTGCCTTCACGGGCAATACGACCTATCCCTACGAGACATTCAATCTTCAGGGAGTTTCAAACCTTGCCTCCTATCTCGACACGCTCGGCTACGAGACAACGGTCATGCATCCTAATCTTGCTGAGAACTGGAATCGTAACGTCGTGTATCCAACATTTGGATTTGAGCACTATTACGATTGCTCGGCTTTCGATGCCGAGGCACCGACCATCCACACGCATACCTCCGATGCGACAACGTACGATCTTATCCTCGACCTCCTTGAGGATAACCAGAATCCGCAGTTTCTCTTCGATATCACGATGCAAAATCATGGCGGATACGGCAACGGGGATATCCCCGAGCAGTATCAGGTGGATCTCACAAATTACGATACATCGATCGACGATATGCTCAATCGAGCAGAACTCGAGGAGTACCTTGGCTGTATCAAGGCATCTGAGCAGGCGCTCTATGACTTCACGCACGAGCTTGACGCGCTCGATCGCCCCGTCGTTCTCTGCTTCTTCGGAGACCATCAGCCGGAATTCGGCAGGACCTTCATGAACCACCATCGCGAAAGCTCAGCAGACGGAGAACTGTCGATCGACGATATCCAGATGTCCTACAACACGCCGTACCTTATCTGGGCAAATGATGCATACTATGATATGTACGGCATAGAGCGCACCTCATCGGGCGGTCAATCTTCCTGCCTCAATTACCTCGGAACGAAGCTTTTGACCTATGCGCTCATCCCACGGTCGTGCTACTTCAATTTCATCAATGCGTCCGAGCAGCTTGTCCCGTCCTTCAATATGAACGGCTTCATGACACCTGACGGCTCGTGGCACGAGATGCAAGACCCTTTTACCGAAACGTTTACCGATACCTTCACACGGGAAGATGCCGCAGAAGATCCGCTTCGCGCAGCAGAGGCGATGCTGCACGATTATGCCATCGTGCAATACGACAACCTCTTCAACAAAGATGCCGCACGATTCGGGTTTACGGCACCAAATTCGTCCGAACCCAGTTGATATCGTCGAGAACCGTTTGGATGAGCTCGTCGTTTGAATCGAACTTCCTCATTTCGCGCAGGCGCTTCACAAACTCGATTTCGATGGTCTTGCCGTAAATATCGTCGTCAAAATCAAGCAAATGCGCTTCAACGTTAGCGCTGGCAGAATCGGCAAACGTGGGAGAGACCCCCACTGAGAGCGCACAGGAATAGCGCTCGCCACCGACATGGGCCCAGGCCGCATACACGCCCTCCCCGACCGCAAGAAGCATCGGGTCGAGGCTGAGATTCGCCGTTCGAAAACCCATGTTCCTTCCCTCTTCGCGCCCATGGGCAACGATTCCCTCAAGACGATAAGGCGCACAGAGAAGTGTTTCGGCTCCTTCGATATCGCCCTCCTGAAGAAGCGCACGTATACGTGTCGAGGTTACCGGGACACCGTCATACAGCTCAAGCCCATAGCCGAATGCTTTCATGCCGCGCGCTTTCCCCCATTCCTCAAGCATCTCGACCGAACCCGCTGCCTTTGCACCAAAATGGAAATCTGCGCCCACATGAATAGAAGACGGCGCTGCGTTCAGGAACATCTTATCGAGAAATTCAAAGGGGGCGAGACCGGCAAACTCCACCGTGAACGGAAGCACGATGACTGCATCCACATCAAGGGTGGAAAGCGTGCTGAGCCGTCGCTCGTTCGTCATGAGCTTTTTGAGCCTGCTTGGGCTGAAGAGCTCATCGGGATCGATGTCGAACGTCACAACAAGGCAGCGCTCTTTTGCCGATACGGCCGCATTGTGCGCTTGGCGGATGATGAAGCGATGCCCGCGATGAACGCCGTCAAACACCCCGAAAGCACAGCAGGACCGTTCGAAAATCCGGTAATCAAAATCAGCATCGACCTTAGATACCAAAGCCACGACTTACCCCTATCTGGAACACGGTCAGAGCCTCGAACGCATCTTTCAAAGCGTTATAGGAATATATCGCACGAAGTCGATTGTCAACCAGAAGAGCGATGCGTTCGTTTTCCGAAACGGCATCGTCGCTTGGGCGAACATCGGGAACACAGGAGATGCCGGCAACCCCTCCCTCCAGCTGTTTCGGCTTCATGAGCTGCAGTCTTTCCGCCTCAATCGCGGCACCGTTTTCCACAGCCCGGGAAAGCTTGCCCTCGGCAAATGCATATCGCAGCCCCAAAAGCACGAGGGGATCAAGAGCGGCACGCTCCTTCACATCGGCAAGTGTTTGAAGGCCCACGCAATCAGAAAGCCACAAGGATCCAACACGAAGGCGCTTCAAGCCGCCGATATGCGCATACGTTCCGCATGCCCTGCCGATATCACGCGCAAGAGATCGTATATACGTTCCCTTCGAAACGCTGAAATCGACGTCCCATACCACTTGTCGGCCGCATTCTTTTGACGATCGGCCTCTATCGTGCAATGGGTCTTCGCCTCGATAATCGCTCTGTATCATCTCCAGCTCGGCAGAATAAACGGTGATTTCACGTTCTTTCTGCTCAAACGGCATATTCTTTCGGGCCGCTTCGTAGGATTTGACGCCGTGTTGCTTTACCGCGGAATATCGGGGAGGTGTTTGCATTTGGCGTCCCGTGAAACGAAGGAGCATTTGCCGCGCATAGGAGGCATCGGAAACCCTCGCGGGAACTTTTCCTCGCTCGATTACCTCACCTTCTGCATCATCGGTCGTCGTCTCGGTGCCGAAGACAATCCGCGCCTCATAGAGTTTTCGCCCCTCGCCCAGATACGAACAGAGCTTCGTCGCCGAGCCCACACAGACAGGCAAAACCCCCGAAGCCGCCGGATCGAGCGTTCCGGCATGGCCGACGCGTTTTTCGTTAAAGACAGATCGAACCTTATTGACGATATCATGGGACGTCATGCCGGAAGGCTTGTCAATGCCAAGGACAAGAGAAAGTCCCGATTGCCCTCGCTTCAAAAGCGCTCGCCTTCCTTACCGGAAAACGCTTTCAACAGCCCTTCCTCAACGAGTGGGATCGCAACGGGAAGCCCATCATGAATGGTGAAGCCCGCCGCCGCCCGATGGCCTCCACCGCCGAAGGTGCGGGCAAACGCTGCGACATCGGTTTCATCCTTTGCGCGCAAACTCCCCCGTACTTCGTATCCTTTATCACGCAGAACGCATGCCACCTGCACGCCTGCGATCGAACGCACGACGTTGATCAGATGCTCCGCATCGGGTTTTTCGGCATGGCATTCTTTCATCTCCTCATCCGAAACCCACGAAAAGCCGATTCTTCCGCCATCGAGCAGACGAAGGTGGTTGATAAGCGCCCGCTCCAGAAGAATTGATGCGAGCGATTTGTTCTGATAGACGTTTCGCGCGATCAGGGCCGGATCAGCTCCCGCTTGGACCATCTCCGACGCGGCAACAAAGGCCGCATAATCGGTGTTTTGGTATTGGAAACTGCCGGTGTCGGTAACCAATCCGGTCATCGTGCACGTCGCGATCTCAGGGGATATCGTGACGGGAAGCAGTTTCACGATCTCCCAAACCAACACCGCCGTTGCCGCCACATCGGGGTCGGTATAGCTCAGGTCGCTCATCGCCTCATCGACGCTGTGGTGATCAACGGTGATCGTGTGCGTCGCTTTTGTGCGCAGCGCATCGGAATCCCCCAAGCGTTCAGGCGTCGACGCATCGACCGCGACAAACGTTTCCACGTCGCCAACATAGTTCCGCGCGGGAATGAAGGCCTGCGAGCCCGGAAGGAAGCAAAGCTCCAAGGGAAGCGGCTCATCCAACCCGAGCACAATGACAACGTCTTTGCCGAGAGCTTTCAAAGCATGCTGAAGGGCAAGCTGCGAGCCGAGGCAATCGCCATCGGGATTCACATGGCCCGAAATCACCACGCTCTTTGCCTGAAGGAGCGCCTCGGCAATGTCGGCAAGCGTCGTATTAGTCGTCTTGTCTATCACGTGTATCTCCCTTGGAATTACGATCAAGCGGCGTCATCCGCTCTCCCTCGCGTTTGAGCGCCTCGGCAATCGTTTGCGCCGTATCGACGCTCGGATCGCGGAAAAACCGCAGATCGGGGGTCGTCTTCCAGCCAAGCGCTTGCGAAAGGAGACGGCGAATGCGTCCCTTCGCGCCGGCAAAGGCCTCTTCGACTTCCTCGTACCTGCCTGGATCGCAGGAATAATAAACATTGCAGAGGCTCCGATCGATGCTCACCTCGCAAGCGGTGATCGTCACCATCTGAAGCCGTGGATCGGCAATGTCGAACAGCACAATACGAGCGAGGGCCTCACGTGCCTGTTCGCTGAATCGTCTGCTTGTTGAGCTTTGTTTCACTGTTTCTTCCTAACACAAGCCAAGGGAGCCGGGCTCATCGACCGGAGATGCTTTGAAGCCTATTCCGTCCGTTCCACCTCACGCACCTGGTAGCTTTCGATGACATCGCCCACCTTGATGTCTTGGTATCCTTCAATCCCGATGCCGCATTCGTAGCCGAAGCGAACGGTTTTCACATCCTCTTTGAAGCGCCTCAGGCTCGCAATCTCGCCCTCAAAGACAACGGTACCGTCGCGCACGATGCGCACCTTGTCGTCGCGGCTGATGGCTCCTTCCTCCACATAGCAACCGGCGATCGTGCCGACGCGCGGAACTTTGAAGGTCTCGCGTACCTCTGCCATGCCGGTATCTTCTTCAACGATATCGGGCGAAAGGAGACCGACGCGAGCCGCATTGATATCCTCTATGGCCTGATAGATGACGCGATAGAGCCTGATGTCAACACGCTCTTTTTCCGCCTGCTGACGGCTTTTCCCGGTAGGACGTACGTTGAACCCGATGATGATCGCATCCGATGCCGCGGCCAACGTGACGTCGGTCTCGGTAATACCGCCCACTGCCGAATGAACGATATTGATGCGCACCTCCGACTGGTCCATCTTTTCGAAAGCATCGCGAAGCGCTTCGATAGAGCCCTGAACGTCGGCCTTGACGATGAGGTTCAAGTCGGTTTGCTTTCCCTCCTCAATACGGCTGAAGAGATCGGTGAGGCTCATATGAGCACGTGTTTTCTGCTCAGCGAGACGCGCCCTCAAAGCACGCTCCTCGGCGAGCTTGCGTGCGTCACGCTCATCGGCAAAGACGCGGAACTCATCGCCGGCGATCGGCACGGAGTTCAAACCGAGAATCTCAACAGGATCGGCCGGTCGCGCAGCGTCAACATGCTCTCCGCGCGGGTCGATCAACGCACGCACGCGCCCATAGGCCGTGCCTGCCACGACATAATCCCCCGGATGGAGGGTCCCGCGCTGGACGAGAACCGTTGCGACAGGGCCTCTGCCTTTATCGAGATTTGCCTCAATGACAAAGCCGGTCGCATAATCATCCGGATTGGCCTTAAGCTCCAAGACGTCAGCTTGAAGAAGGATCGTTTCAAGAAGATCGTCGATATGAAGGCCTTTTTTCGCGGACACGTCGACGAACATGTTTGTGCCGCCCCATTCCTCGGGAATGACGTTGTATTCCGTGAGCTCTTGGCGAACGCGTGTTGGGTCGGCTCCGTCTTTGTCGATCTTGTTGACCGCCACGACGATCGGCACTCCCGCCGCCTTCGCGTGGTTAATCGCCTCAATGGTCTGCGGCATAACGCCGTCATCAGCTGCGACCACCAGCACGATAACGTCGGTCACCTGAGCGCCGCGTGCGCGCATGGCAGTGAACGCCTCATGTCCTGGAGTGTCGATGAAGGTTATCTGGCGTCCGTCGATATTTGTGACCGATGCGCCGATGTGCTGAGTGATGCCACCCGCTTCGCTTGCCACAACACCCGTATGGCGAATGGCGTCGAGCAACGACGTCTTGCCATGGTCGACATGCCCCATGACGGTAACAACCGGCGGACGGGGCTTCAAATCCTCTTCGGTGTCGTTATAGACGACCGCATATTCCTCTTCGGGAGAAACGACGCGAACGCGGCGCCCCATGTCCTCGGCGATGAGCGTGATAAGGTCGTCGCTCATCGATTGCGTCAGCGTGAGCGGCTGACCGAGCAAGAACAGCCGTTTGATCACGTCGTTTGGAGCAACATTGAGATCTTCGGCGAATTTCGCGACCGTCGCGCCTTGGGGAATCTCGACAACCGAATCATCAAGTACCAGCGAGGGATCGAGACCGCGCTCGATTGCGATCATCTCGGCGCGTTCACGTGCCGCCGCCTCGCGCTTCTCCTTACGCTTCCTGCGGCGCCCTTCGCCCTCTTGAGGAGCAGCCGCCGCAACGGCAGCACGTGCCTCGGCAAGCACGCGATCACGCTGAAGCTTTTCGGCTTGTACCGCCATCTTTGCATAACGGTCGTCATTTTGGTCGTCATACGCCGCATCGTTTTCCAAACGCGAACGGCGTCCGCGTTTGCCGCCCCCTTGGCGTTGCCCATGACGACCTTCGCCTGCACCCTCCTGACCTGCTTCGCCGTGACGACGGTTGGAACGGTTGGCCGGCCGTTGCGTCATTGCCGCATCGGCTGAAGGAGCCGCTTCTCTCGCAATGTCCGCAGAAGCAGGGATTTCCTGCTCCGATACGAGGCTGTCCGTCAATACCTCATGGGCAGACGGAGCAGATGCAGGCCGTTTTCCCGCATCGGCCTTGCCCGCATTACCCACGCGAGCGGCATTCCGCTGATCTTTGTCCGAAGCCTGCGGGCCGCGACGCCGATCGCTCTGTTGTGCGCGGGACGGCGCACTTTGTCCGCGTGACGGTGTGCTTTGCGTACGGGACGGCGCACTTTGTCCGCGTGACGGTGTGCTTTGTGCAGGTTTTTTCGAAGCCGCATCCTGCGATGCCATGC
>CANQTB010000008.1 GCA_947626665.1 uncultured Eggerthellaceae bacterium | reverse complement strand
CATGAAGCATAATAGGGAGGATTCCCTTTGCTGCGGCCTTGTCAATGCATTCTACGAGATCGGGAGTGTTCCGATTACCGGTGTCAATCGTGTGAATGAAGCTGCTGACGTGAGAGCCGATTATATATTGACCGCTTGCGCAGGATGTGGTGTTCAGATTAACAACATGTGCCTTGCGGCTAATATTACAACTCGTCAGATGGACTTTACTGATCTCGCCGCAAAATCGCTTGGTTACGATGTTTATGATTCCAATGATGCTGCCCATGCATATTTCAGTGCGGCTGTTGATCTCCTAAGCACATCCACAACGATAAAAGATTAAAGCCTATCGGAAAGCTGCATCGGAATCATATCCGATGCAGCTCCTGTCAAAAGGGTTTAGAGGAGCGGCTATGGGAAACCTGAATAATAGAGAGGCTATTGCCCAGCAGCTTGAATATATTTTGAAGTGCCGAAAGGAACGATTCGGGCTTGTTTCGAGCGTTTTCTTTCAAGAGTGCCCTGAAGAGACCGTGGCAGGCATGCTCGAACAGGCCAAAGAATCCGACTCGCTCGATATGGAGCCATCGATCGAGGCTGACCTTAGCAATCGTTTACGGGATCTGAAGTTTTCCGATATCACTGATTTTGCGACATTGACACGAACGGAATACGCGCGCCTTTTTATCGGTCCGAGAGAGGTTATAGCGCCCTTGCATGAATCTGCGTATCTTTCTGGAACGTCACGAATGTTCACAAAGGAAACCTTGGAAGTCAGAGCTTTCTATAAACGCTATGGCTATGTCATGAGACGAAAAAACCGCGAACCGGAAGATGGCATTGGAATAGAATGCGAGTTTCTTGGTGAGTTGACTGAAAAATGCCTGGATCTGTTATGCAAAGGTTTTAAAAAGGACGAGCTAAGAGAAATCGACGATTTGCTCCAAGCGCAAAAAGATTTTGAGGATCAGCATCTCAATAGGTGGTCGGAAGCTTTTATTGCGAGGGTCCTTGGAAATGATAGAAGTGGATTTTATGCAGCATGGGCAGAATACTTATCCGGCGTTATTGCTGAAGATGCAGAGCTGCTCGAGCTGTGCCAAGATCTCGTAAGAAATCTCGCACCTTAGTCAATGGCTATGCTCAAACTCTAATCGATACGTATAGGTGATGAGAATATGACATTCTTGCTTATTCTATTATTGACTTGTCTTTGGGTAGCTATTGCTTCACGCTCGATCAGGTCTATGCCATGGCTTTGGTATGGCATAGCAATTGCGATCGACGTGTTGTATGCCTATGGTGTCATTTGGACTCTTCCCACCCCGATGCTTCAATTACTGTCGGCTATCGTTCAGCGGGGAATGGTGGCGACCTCTCTATTCATTATCGTTATGTATTGCGGTGTTTTTTCAGAGGATTCCGGCATAAGAAGAACGCTCAGTCCAATCAGGGCTGAGCTTTCGATCATCGCGTGCATTCTCGCTTTAGCCCATTGCCTCAACTACCTGAATTCATACCTTGGGGTTCTAACTAACAATTTTGCCGTTATAAATGACAACCAACTCGCATCTCTTTTGATAGCCGTTGTTCTCTTCGTTTTACTTATCGTGCTGGGTGTTACTTCCGTAAGGGCCGTAAAAAGGGCAATGAAGGCTTCGACATGGAAATACGTCCAAAAGAGCGCTTATGTATTCTTCGCGCTCATCTATTTCCATGAGCTGCTGATTCTTTATCCTTCAGCTGCTAAAGGCTCGGGCGATGCACTGACTACACTAACAGTGAGCGGGATTATCTTTGGGTTCTATTTTGTTCTTCGGTTTGTGCGGTATCGACAGGATAAAAAGGCGGGCCAAAGCACGTATGAAATCATCGAATTGCAAGGAGAAGAGATATAAGGTGTTTACCTCGACACGAAATGATCTTGTTGTACAGCCTGATTGCCTCATTGATTCCGAGCAACGGTTGAACGATTGCACGAAGTCGATTTTCGGCTATTGCAGTGTTAATTGCGAAGGTCGATGTGTTCTCAATTTTCATGTAAAAAACGACAAGTTGCTTTGGGTGGAAAGCGATCAGTCCATCAAAGATGGTGACGGCGAAAGGCAAATACGAGCCTGTCTTCGTGGCCGGTCGATCAGGGAATGGATTAACCATAAAGATAGGCTTTCATACCCCATGCGCAGAGTTGGCAAAAGGGGGGAAGGGCGATTTGAGAGAGTAAGCTGGGATGAGGCTCTTGATGCTATCGCTGAGAACCTCAAACGGATAGTGGATACATACGGCAACGAGGCAGTGTATATTAATTTCTCAAGCGGTGTCATGTGCTCAAATGTCATAGGATTTCTTTTCCGGTTTATGAGTATGTACGGAGGGTATCTTGACTCGTACGGCGATTACAGCCACTCTCAAATCGATGCCGCTATTCCTTATATCTATGGGTGCCGCGACGCAAATACGCCGGCCGATGTGGAGAACACAAAACTCCTCGTGCTTTTTGGGGACAATACACTTGAAACTAAAATGTGCGGCGGCGGTTCGTCCATTCATTTAAAAGACGCCATCCACAAAGCCGGGGTAAGAACGGTGGTCATCGATCCTCGATATTCTGAAACAGCCGCAAATTGCGCTGATCAATGGATACCGATCAGGCCAGGAACGGATGGTGCTCTTGCCGCTGCACTTGCTTATGTCATGATACAAGAGAATACGATAGACCAGGAGTTTCTTGACACGTACTGCATTGGTTTCGATGAAGCCCATCTACCTCCATCAGCTCCGAAAGGCAGCAGCTATAAGTCTTATATTCTTGGTGATGGATCCGATAAAACACCGAAAACACCGCAATGGGCGAGCGCTATAACCGGTATACCGGCTTCGGAGATCATAAAGTTAGCCCGTGAAATCGCGTCATCGAAACCTTGCGCCATATACCAAGGGAAGGGACCGCAGCGGCAGGCAAATGGAGAGCAGACCGCACGTGCGATTGCAATGCTATCCATAATAACGGGCAATGTGGGGATATCCGGCGGTAATTCCGGTTCAGATTTCGAGACATATCGATTCTTTGAGGCTGAGGTTCCTATGCCTGATAACCCTGTTCAAATCGCAATCCCTGTATTTCTTTGGACGGATGCCATCGACAATCCCGCGCAGATGAATTCCTCGAAAGGTGGACTGCGAGGCGCAGACCAATTGAATGTGGGTATCAAATTTCTTTGGAATTACGCCGGTAACACTATCATTAACCAGCATTCAAACATCAACAGGACGCATGATATCCTTCAAGATGAATCAAAATGCGAGTTCATTGTTGTTATTGACACGCTTATGACGGCTTCGGCGAAATACGCCGACATCCTGCTTCCGGACTTAATGCCAATGGAGCAGCCGACAATCGTAGCCAACGACTGGGCAGGCGACTCGGGTTACGTATTGATGAACTCGCAATATTTAGCCATTCAACACGAGAGGAGAACTCTCTATTGGATGCTTTCGCGACTGTCCGAACGTCTTGGGTTTTCCGAAGAGTTTACCGAGGGAAAAAGCGAAGAAGAGTGGAGACAGTCAATATATGAGGAGTCATGCATGGAGGATCCTGATCTGCCCAGCTATGAGGAATTGCTTATAAAGGGCATTTACCGGAGAAAGAATCCGAAAGGACGGCATATCGCATTCGAAGAGTTTAGAAAAGACCCACTCGGCAATCCGCTTTCCACACCATCCGGCAAGATAGAAGTTTATTCCGAAAAGATACTGGAAGATATAAAAGGCTATAAACTGGAAGAAGGAGAGATCATCAGTGCCATACCGGTCTATGCTCCCCCGTATTTTGAGCCTGGGGCTGCGGATAAAGAACGCTTCCCCCTTCAACTCATCGGATTCCATCACCGCAGCAGAGCACATTCATCATATGGTTCTCTCGATGCTATAAGGCAGCGGGCGCGTCATCAAGTATGGATCAATCCTCGCGATGCGAAAGATCGTGGCATTTCCGATGGCGACAATGTTCAAGTCTCAACACTCTACGGAAGAATTCAAATCGAAGCAAAGGTTACCGTGCGAATTATGCCTGGGGTCATAGCCATAGGAGAAGGAGCATGGCACAACGCGGACATGGAGGGGGACAGAGTGGACAAAGGCGGTTGTATTAATACGCTTACATCGAGCCACGCATCCCCACTTGCGAAGGGAAATCCACAGCACAGCAATTTTGCGCAAGTAACACGGGTAAAGTGAGGCTTAAAAAATGACTCAATATGGTTTTCACATAGATACATCCAGGTGCACAGGTTGTAAAACTTGCGAGATGGCATGTCGCGATGCCTATGAGCTTGGGGAAGCGCCTTCGTTTCGCCGTGTATGTGAAGCTTCGGGTGGCTCATGGGTTCCTGCCGGGGATGCCTGGTGGCAAAATGTATTCGCATATTACGTATCTATAGGCTGTAACCATTGCGACGATCCTGTATGTCAGCGAATCTGTCCTTCTGGAGCCATGCGCAAACAACCCGATGGGTTCGTGATCTTGGATAGCAAGCGCTGCATAGGATGCGGAAGCTGTGCATTCGCTTGTCCCTATAAGGCTCCAAGTTTCAGTAAAAAACTCAATGTAATGCGCAAATGTGATGGATGTCGTGCTCGAGTTATGAATGGAAAGGAACCTATTTGCGTCGAAGCCTGCCCAATGAGGGCCCTGGAATTCGGTGATATTGAAGAGCTGAGAAAACAGTACGGTAATGCAAGAGATATAGCGCCTCTGCCTGATAGTTCCTACACCCAGCCAAACATCGTTATAACAGCCCATCGTCATGGGAGTGGGGTAGAACCGTCCGTGAGTGTTCTTTCGAATTTCAAGGAGATCTAACGTGGCTACGTTAAAATCCGAATGGCCGTTGCTTGTGTTTACAACGCTTTCGCCTCTCTGTGGGGGTGCATGGATCGTCGCATCAGTGCTTACGTTATCGAATTCGTTTTCCGAGGCGAGAGGTCTTACCTCTGGAGTAGCAGGTCTTCTGCTCTGCCTGCTCCTGTTTTTTTCACTCGCATGTTCGACGCTTCATTTGGGAAAGCCTACGAAAGCGTTGAGAGCATTTATGCGCCTCGGTAATTCCACGGTTTCAAACGAAGTGTTTATGGGAACCCTCTTCGCAGCCTGTTTGGCCGTTTATCTGATCTTGGCCTCTCATTTGAATGAATCACTTTTGGTGCTAAACATACTGCTCATTTTTGCAACTCTGTTCGCAACCCTTTTCATACTGTTTCAATCTTTGGCCTATCGCATGCAAACCGTTCCGACATGGAATAGTGCGGCTTTTTCGTTGGAGTTTGTCCTCATTGCCTTATTGGGAGGTATCTGTTTCGAGGGGATTTTCATCGAGGTGGCTTTTGATGTTCCCTTTGAGGTAAAGCTTGTTCTCGTTGTTGTCGAAGCACTTAGCTGCATTGGCATGCTTGTTGTCATACATGCGCAAACAACTGTCATCATGAGAGCCGTCATTAATTACGGAAAAAGGCGATCCGATCCAAAGGCTTCTCTGACAACGTGGTATCGATTAGGTACAATTCGTGTTGTCGCGTTAGTGTCAGGCTCGATTTTATGGTCTTTGGGGCTCCTTATTCCGAATCTCAATACTTTTCTTACCATTGGAGGAGGTGCACTCGTTTTTATCGGGATAGCAATCGGTCGGTATTCATTCTACCGATCCTACATCAATGTTGGTTTACCGCAGTGAAATAGGTCATTTTGCTTTCTTCATATCATTTCTACTTCTGTGAGAAGAGGGGATGATGGGAAAACCGTTCAAATGTATAGCACGCGACGAACGTCATTGCAGGATATCAAAAAAACTGAGATTCTGGATGAACGAAAGAGAAGAGGTTGAGACAATCGAAACGGCGTGGATCTATATAGTGAAAAGCTCCGATCTGAGTTTGGTGCATTATGGCGGAAGATGATAACAAGACACAACTTATATCCTCCCAAAAGCATAACCATATCAACGATTTAGGACTTAGCAGCTTGATCGGATACTTCTTTTGTCTCACCGAATCTCCGATTATAAGGTTGGGACGTTTTGACGATGGTATTACCGATGACGGTTCGCTGATTGCGTTTCTGGCATTCACTGGTTCCACGGCCTTGATGCTTCTCTTTTTGGCTATGTCCGGTTTGTATTATGTTAAAAGTGAGAAGCATCGAACATTCGGTATCATTGCTACGCTCCTCCTTACGCTGGGTCCTCTCTGCTATTTAATCGATTACTTTCTCGGCAGCACAAGTGGGGCCTTTCTCTTTCCTCCCTTCTTTCTCTCTGGTTGCGGGTATGCGATTAGCCTGCTTGTGTGGGGAAACATTCTCTCGAAGCAAGAAGCAGGCACTCTCAAGCGGCAGGTTACCGCTGATACATGCGCGGCCGTCATAGTCATGATTGTGGTGTCTCTTGTTCCCGAATTCGTCAGCATCGTCATCATATCCATACTTGGGGTTACTGCCGGTTTGGTCGGAGCGAAAAAGTCGGTTCAAGAAGTAGAGATTGATAAACAAGTAGTAGTAAGTGATACCCGGAATCTCATTCCCAAATCATCGTATTTCGCCGAACTGATTCTTTGGGCTGCTTTTGGAATCTGCTGGACGCTTATGAGCGACATAAGCGTGTTTACGGGCGATTTTGGCCTCTTTTGGACTGTGGTTTCGGTGCTCATAGCCGTTTCCGGGATTGTTATCGTTCGGCTGCACCGAAAGCCCGATATTGATCTTTCAAAGTTCTTTTGGATCGCGATACCGCTCCTCGTTACGGGGCTGGCATTCTTTATTACTGGCGAGAGCAGGCTTATGCAGCTCTCGGTTATCATAATTGTCCTGTCGATGGTAATCTCATTCCTTCATTTGCTAGCCCATTTTGGTGTTTTATCACATCGGCCGGAGATCATGTCGGATCAGATGTTTTCTTGGGGATGGCTTTCGCCTTTTGCGGGCATGTTTCTGGGTACCTTCATAGGCATAATCTGTGAATCAGTTGGCGGTTTTTATCTAAAGTCCCTCTTGCCTTTGATTACCGGTTCGGTCGTTATCGTCCTTATTGTTACTATGAGGTCGTTGCAAAAAATCAGCGAACGGCGAAAAGAGCATAAAGCCAATGGGAAAAACGAGATGGATCCCGCGAAAAGTGATGATGTTTTCGTTGACAATGTGCTTGAAAGCTTGGGGCTTTCCGTGCGGGAGAAAGATGTGGCGGGATTGCTTCTGAAAGGACATAGCCAAAGAGCTATTGCCGATCTTCTGTTTATCTCGACGAGTACAGTTAATACCCATGTGACGCATATTTATCTAAAGATGAATGTAAACTCAAAGCAGGAATTCATCAATATATGCTTCGAGAAGATAGAAAACATGAGACGAGAAAATCAAAGCGATGGGCCTTAGCGATAGTGCTTCATTCGGCCGACTTGTAGGTTTGCAAGAATTTGCGCAGCCAAAAGCTCTGCAACCTCAAAGACGTGTGACTGCTGTTTCCCGTGGGTCCATCGCGAAGAGCGGCGTCGATCTGACGAAGTCCGATGTGGCTATCGCCGGGAGCCGTGGTTTCTCGGGTCTTACCATCTCGCCGAAGGTCTACATCGCGGCTGGCATTTCCGGTCAGATGCAGCTTAGAACAGCGCAATCTCGTCGGCAAGAAATCCTTCGAGGGTATTTCCTGCGCTATCGTTCACGACGAGCGGCTTGGCTTGGGGAAATTCCTTCATAAACCGTGCAAGGCCGCCGAGGTCTTTCGGCGAGCCCGATTTCACCTCAATTGCCGAAATGCGCTCGTCTTTGCGGATGACGAAATCAACCTCATCATTCCCATCTCGCCACCATCCAACCTTAAAGCCCTCTTTCGAAGATCGGTTGAGCAAATGGGCGCCGACCGCCGATTCCGCTAAGCGGCCGAAGAGGCTGGCGTCGCTGAAAAGCTGATCGCAGAGATCGCGCCATGCGGTCACGAGCAGGGAAGTGTCGTAGACCATGAACTTGGGGCTGCTCTTGCGGGAGCGATACTCTTTGTTATCGAATTTTTGAAGTCCTGCGAGCATGCCGGCACCCTTCAAGAGCTCGAGGTAATGAGATATTGTCTCGGTGTTTCCCCGATCATCCAGCTGGCCGAGTATCTTTCGATATGAGAATTCCTGCCCCGAGTAATACGAGCCCATTTCGTAGAGCCGCCTGAGAAGCTCGGGCTTTTTCACCGTTTCCAGAAGGAGGACATCTTTGGCGATGGTGGATTCCACGATCGATTCCGCCATGAAGCTTTGCCACCTTTGCGGCTCGGCAATCAGGCCGGCAGCGCCCGGGTATCCTCCGAACCTCAGATAGGTGTTGAGATCATATCCGAAGGCGCTGCGCATCTCGTTGAGTGCCCATTGCGTAGAGCGGATCAGCTCGAAACGCCCCATGAGCGATTCGTTCATGCCCTTACGAAGCAGAAGCGTTGAAGATCCTGAAAGAACGACATGAAGAGGCACATCGTTCCAGCTGTCTTCGTCCCAGAGGGCCTTGACAACGTTAGGCCAATTGCGTAAGCGCTGGATCTCGTCGATGAACAGGACGGCTGTGCCCTCGCGCTGGGCGAGCTGGCGAGCCTGCTCCCATTGGATGGCGATTTGGGTTTCAGGCAAGCTCATGAGGCGCTCGGCATCAAGGTGCACGAGGGGGAAGCTGCCAGACCGAAGCGCCTGCTTGACTGCCGTCGTCTTTCCTGTTTGGCGCGGCCCGACGACTATTTGCATGAATCGGCGAGGCTCAGTGAGCCTCTTTTCGAGGGTATGGGAAATATCGCGTCGGTACATGGTTCCTCGGTCTCTGGCGGAGCGCATGCAACACTTCATGCTCCTTGGGCGATGTTGGCGCTATTCTACCAAAAATGATAGGTTAACCTCGCAAAAATGATAGGTAAACCTCGCATTTTGGCGATCCCCCTATTCTTCTTTCCTTAAAGGCGAAGCATCAACACATACATGAAGCTGCCCATTTTCTTGCTGAGATCGATTGGATACATTGAAAGCAAGCCTTGGCGTTTCTCTCTTCTTTATGAATGCGCGGGTGTTCTCAAACACGCGCAGGCCTGCGGTGGGGCTAAAACCTCCATGCGGGGCGGCTTATCTCTTCTTCTGCGATACGGTCGGTGATACGTTTTGATGCGATGATTGTCATCAGCTCGTCTGATCCGAGAATGTAGCGATTGCCACGGCATTCTTCCCAGATACGGGCCACTTTTGCCGAAGCCCAATAACCGATGCCTCCCATGATCTGCATGGCGCTGTCGGCAACCTCCATCGATGTTTTGGGAACATACCGTTTGAGAAGCGCCGTATCGAGGCGCTGGTTCTCACCGTTATCGAGGCTGACTGCCGTCTTGTAGAGCAATGCACGCATGGTGTCGATTTTGATCTGCATATCTACGACCATTGCTTGGATTTGTTGATATGCGAGGATAGAGGTTCCTCCCGAAGAGCGGTTCTTCGCATAGAGGACTGCCTGATTGAGGGCTGCTTGGGCCATGCCAATCGATGTCGCGCACATATAGGTGCGGCCGTATTCAAAGGTGGTGGCAAGTCGCGACATGCCGAGGCCGCGTTCGCCAATGACCGCATCTTTGGAGACCCGAGCGTCTTTGAAAACGATATCGGCAGTCGGGATGAGCTTTTGGCCAACCTTGTGGATGGTAAACATATCGATTCCCGGAGTGGTGCGGGGGATGAGAAAGAGCGTATAGGGTATCTTTCCAGTCACGGGCCTTATGTCAAGGCTTGCATCTTGTGCAATCAAAGCGATGTAAGGCGCATGTTGGCCGAGATTGACGAAGGATTTCACGCCATTGATGATAAATTCGTCGCCATCCTCTACGGCGCACGTGGCAATATCGTAAAGGTCGGAACCTGTTTGCGGCTCAGAGACGGCAAGGGAGAAGGGAATCTGCCCTGTTTCATCGATGATACGGCGGAGAAGCTCGATCTGGTCGTTGTTTGCATGCTTTGCCACAAAATAGAGATCCGTCATAAGTATTTGAACGGGAAGGGTTGCTCCGGCATGGTACGCAAGGCGCTCGAGGAGAAGGGCGCGGGTGACGTTTGATGAATCCAGGCCACCGAGCTTTCTTGGCAGTCCGATTTTCCCGAAGCCCTCTTCATAATAGGCCTTCATGAAAGAATCGGGGACGCCGCCTCGTTCAATCCATGCGGCTATCTCAAGTTCCGAAAGATTTTCCTCGCAAAACTGGTCGAGCCTCTCGAGAAGCTCCCGCTGATCCTCGGTGATGCTGAAATCCATCGATTTGCCCCGTTCTCCGTTTGTTGATATCTCATATTATCAACATTATCCTTAAAATGGTATTATTCTAACGAGTAAATTTCATTTGTGAAGGAAGAAAATGGCTCGACGGGATAAAAATATTGCCAAAAATGAGATTTTTGGGGCATTTCGTGAATCGATAGAAAGAACCCACGAAAAGGTGACGATATCTCATGTCATCGCGACGACAGGGTTCAACCGAAAAACATTCTATAACCACTTTGCAAGCCAAGACGAGCTTGTTGCATGGGGCTTCCGTCGCGATCTTCTTGATGCATTGCTGAAAATATATCCGATGGATGAGCTGATGCCTCCTGCTGCCGATAGATACGATTTCACAGATCTTCCCTGCTATCACCGCACAATTTCCGGACCCCTTACCCTGAATCAGTCAGATTACTTCTCAATCTTTTTTGAGGTGTTCGGCCAGCATCGCTCCTATTATCGATCGATCTTTCGTCTTGAATACGGCCTTCAGCTTCGCCGCTATATCATTTCGATCCTTAACGGCCTCTTCGCTCAAGATCTTGAGTATTTTCTCAATGGGCGAATCATGCCGGCTGAGGCAAAGGATTTTGTCGCGGCGTTTTATGCGGAAGCGATCGCCAATACGGCGATCGACAGTTTTCTCGAATTGGTCGATTGCTCGTATGTGAGCGCCGTATCGCCAATCAACAATATCGCTCATGAGGGCATGCAGCACATGGTCGAGCTATTCCAGAGCATTAAAGCGCACGATTATCTCTTTGCAACGAGAATCTAGCAAATAGGGAGGAATTCGCCGTGAGGCTGCAGAATCGCAACATCTACCAGATGCTGCAGATGCCGGTGGCACAACCGCGTAAGAATTTCTGTGGAGGGATAAAGATATTGGGGATGAGGGTAAACGAGAAGGCGAACGCCTGAATCCCGCAAAGCCTCTGTGTTTGGCAATATTGAAGAGGTTCCAGAGAGAAGCCATAAGGGTACGTTCGGGGAATTCAATTTGAGGACACCCCCCTTATGGCTCTCTTATTTCTGCCACCATCCAATAGTAGGCGCGTTTCCTACGCTATTATGTTCCGGCTGGCAAGTCCGATGCCGGGCGGCGCTCTTTGTGGAAAGGAGTACCGCTATGGTGGAACGAGTTATAACTGCCTTGGCAGCATTGGCAACGATCGCCCTGTTCTTTTTGGAGCTGTGGCGGGAGGTGCGAAGATATCGTACACGAAAACGACATTCGGATGGCGAGAGGGATGGGCGATAGCGGCAACTATCGCCCCAAATTAACCTAGCGCCGCCCGCGCCTTAAGTCTTGTCGGGCTTTGCCAGCTCCTATTCTACCATCTTCTGCGCTCCGTTCCCATACCCCCGGTCGTTCTGTAAGAAACCGTCATATACAGCTTAGGCATCCCAAACAGAAGACATCGTTGTCATGCCGCTCGCCTCGGGGCTTTAAGGAGAGACGCGGTATTTGCACCTTAATGACTGCATAGTGTTCTTATGCGCCACATAGCCGTCATTTTCCAAACGACCGAGTATGATGCCGGGATCGCGATCGATACGAGAGGCAAAAGCTCTAATCGCTTTCTCCGTGAACGATCCTTTTTGTTCGCGGAGAAAGCGATTATAGAGAGCAGGGTCTATCAGCCTGTTTTCGGCATATTCATCTGCGGCTTTTTCAGCTTCGCCGGTCTCTCTTTCAAATGAAATACCAAAATCGTTCTTTACCACATGTCCCGCTTCGTGTAGCAGCGTAAACCAGAACGAGTCGGCGTAAAGTCGCCTATCGTTCACCATCATCATGACGCTTTTATTTACTCTCCTTGTTGCACCATTGGTCTTTGAGCCTTTCAGATTTGGAAGGATTACGAGTACGACGCCAGCCTCAAAGAACTTTCCCTTGATAAGTGGATAGAATCCTTCGTGATTACGCGTCTGCGTCAGCGCGAAATCTATTGCTTCCATGAACTTTCTTTTATCGTAGTGCGGAGCCTTTGCCTGCGTTGTCTCGTTGATGGCGATCTGTACCATTGCGTTAGCTTTTACGATGGCCTTCTCGCTCATATTGGTCGCAGCTGATCTAAAACTTACCGCCAAATCGCGATCCGTGAGAAGGGTGAGCGAAGCAATCTTAAGAAATCCTCTTACTTGTTCCACTTGTTCACTTGGTCGTCTTGGCAAGTCGGGTAGTCCGAAATTATCTCTGAAATAGTCGTATCCCAGCAGTTTTAGAACTTGTTTTTCCTGCTCCAGCTCTTTATCTGATTGAATCTCAGCAAGAGCGGTATCGTAGGCAGATTGCAGGTTAAGCCAATATTGCATGCTTGTTCCCAGCATTTTCGAAAGCTTCATTGCCATATCGGGAGAGAGGCTTTGCTTGCCACGTACAAGTAAGCTAAGGTTCTTCGGTGTCGTTCCGAGCCGTTTCGCGAAGTCTTCTTGAGTAAGTCCGCTATCCTCGATGATCTCATCAATGTAATAGCCGGGATGGAAGGCCAAGGAATCTTTATATTCTATGTAATTACTCATAATGTTTGCTCACCTCTATGATCTTGACGATTTCCACATTGCTTGCCATCTCATCTATTCTGAACGATTCGAACTCTTCCTTGTTTTCATCAAGAGGGCGCAAGATGAGCCTCCAAGGATTTGCGCGAGACTTTACGTCGATCGCATAGCATCCTCTAAGATCCCTGCCTCCCTTATTTGCAAGCTGGTGAAAGTGAAATTGATGCTGGCTTGCAATATCTTTCAAGCTTGGAGCTTGTTTAAGGGCATTGATCCTTGAGAAGAGCTTCTCAGCCAGGGCTGCGTCCCCTCCAAACAGCTTTTTTGCTGTTTTAAAGCTTGTGCACTGGGCCTCCAGTTTCTCTGACGCATAAGTAAGTTCCAAGCTTGCGGCACTCCTTATAATCAATTACCTATTAGGTAATTGATTATAAGGAGAAAACCTTATTATTTCAATATGGCAGATACGCAAGAAAGAGATCCTCCTCTTGCCATCGGAGTCATCGTTATCGTGCCGCTCGCCTCGGAGCTTGAAAGAACGTACGTACTTTTGGCGCTGGGGGAGCGACGGCCAAAAGTCCTGATAAGCAACGCAATAATTCAAATGGCGACTTTATGGCGCTGCCCTAATTAACATATTGTGAAAAATGGAATAATAAACTATCAGAGTTTGATACAAAAACAAAAATGTGTCCATTTTTAGAAGGATTTAAGCAGGGTACAATGGTCATGTGTCAAACAGCACACGAAAACGGCTGATTTGTATATATTATCGCAAGTACGCCAAAAATGACCTCAAGAAAGGACGGATTGATGAAGATCGTCGTTGCTGTCAAGGTTGTCCCCGACGACCAAGACATCCAAGTCGCCGCGAATCGCGAACTGGATTATTCAAAAGCTCACCAGATCATTTCCACCTACGACCTTAATGCAATCGAGGCTGCGGCTCAGCTCGCCGCTGCTCATGGAGCAACGGTTACGGCTGTTGCCGTCGGCTCTGCCGCGATCGACGATTCCAAGCTGAAGAAGAACATTCTTTCTCGCGGTGTTGACGATCTCGTCATGGTTGCCGACGATTCCTGCGCGAACCTCGATGCCCACGCGACCGCTGCTGCCCTTGCCGCCAAGATCAACGAGATCGACGATGTGGCCCTCGTTCTGTGCGGCGACGGTTCGGCTGACAACTACGCACAGCAAGTTGACGTGCAGCTCGCATGCGCCCTCGGTTGGCCCGTTGTGAATGCTGCGACCAACATCGAGGCAACCGATTCCACCGCGACCGTCAAGCGCACCCTCGAGGATGAGGTTGAGACGGTGGAGGTTTCCCTTCCCGCCGTTATCTCTGTGACGCCCGATATCGCCATTCCGCGCATCCCGGGCATGAAGGACATCCTTGCTGCCGGTAAAAAGCCGATGAACATGGCTGCCGCTCCGGAGGTTCCCGCCGAGACCATTGAGGTCATCGAATGCCTCGCGCCCGAGGCTGCCGATCGTCTGGGCAATGTCGCCGAGGCGAGCGCAGAAGGCGCAATCGATAATTTCGTTGCCGCTCTGAAGGCTGCTCTGTAAAGAAAGGACACGCAAAATGAAAGCTTTCGTTCTTGCTGAACATACCGATGCGGCACGCGGCCTTTGCGCTGCTGCCCGCACGGTTGCCGACGACGTGACGCTTGTGGCGATCGGGGATGTTGCTGTTCCCGAGAGCTGCGCCGACGAAGTGGCGAAGATCGCCCTTCCCGAGGGAAACGCTGTTGAAAATGCCGCCGAGACGGTGTGCGCTCTGGCCGATGAGGAGGCCCCCGAGGTCGTCTTCGCTGAACCGACGCGCCGTCTGAAGATCGTTGCCGGCAGACTCGCCGCGCATCTGGGCGCTTCCGTCATCACCGATGTCACCGCCCTTAATGATGGTGTTGCCGAATCCATGTATTTCGGCGGTCTCGCAAACCGCAAGATGAAGGCGGTTGGCAAGGCCGTTTACACGATGACCTGCGCAAATTACGCCGAGGCACCGGCTTCGGGTGCGAACGCTGTGAAAGAGGTCGCATGGGTCGAGCCGGCGAATGCGGTGAAGGTCGTTTCCCGCGAACCCATCGTGAAAAGCGGCATCGATCTCACGAAGGCCGATGTGGTTGTTTCTGCCGGCCGCGGCTTTGCCGAGGAGGAACAGCTGGACATCGCGCGTGCCCTCTGCGACAAGCTGGGTGCAGGCCTTGGGTGCACGCGTCCGCTCACCGAGGGCGTCGATTGGCTCCCGCGTGAAACCTACATCGGCGTTTCCGGCCTCACCATTTCGCCGAAGGTCTATATCGCAGCTGGCGTTTCCGGCCAGATGCAGCACATGGTGGGCTGCAACACCGCTGGCACCATCTTCGCGATTAACACCGACAAGAACGCTCCGATCTTCAAGCAGTGCGATTACGGCATCGTTGGCGATCTGAAGACGGTCCTTCCCGCCATCACCGAGGCGCTCTAGGCCTTACGCTCAAGTGATCTTCGGAGGATTTGCTCGGTAATACCGAATTGGGTGAGACCTTTTCATAAAGCAACGTGGCAAGTTTGCTTTATCGGCATTTATCTTGTGCGGGCCCAATTGCGGGCTCGCATTTTTCGTGTAGAGGGTTGCGCCTACGCAGGGCGCGTCTCCTGCCCGATGTATGTGCATGGGTTTGCGGTGGGCATACGCGGAAGGGCACGAATAGCTCAAAGGCCCGTTTATATGTATGTGTGAGTTTGTGGGAGCAAGAGAAGCTATGGAAAACAACGATCCGCCCATCAACACCGTGGATGGCCCGCGCACCTGTTGGCGATGCATCGGCTGCAAGGTGCGTATGGGATACCATTGCGAACGGGAGGTCTCATCGACAACCTATCTGAATATGTGGGATATGGACCGGAAAAGGCCAGGGGAGGCAGAGACGCATGCCAGAGAGGCGGCGAAGGCGATTGCCGTGAAGCCCTCCGAGAAGTCCGGAGCGCAATCCGGAGAAGCAAAAGCGGAGGCGTTCGATGTTGGCGAGGAGCAAAACCCCAAAGATGGAGGGAGAATAATCATGTGGAAAGAGCCGTTGCCGAGCGAAAAGGCGCTCGACCCCCAAGCGGAAACGATCACCGAATGGGATCCTCTGATGCCCGGGGCGATTATCGAATACGAGATCAATGAACGCATGCGTCCGCTTGCGCAAGAATACCTTGAAAAGAACCTTTTCGATCAGGCGGTGGAGCCGCGCCTTGCGGCGACGGTGATGCTCGTGCGCGAGAAAGAGGACGGGCCAGATGCCGGTGCGCTTGAGGTGTTTATGATACAGCGTGCCAACTCAATGGAATTTCTTCCCGATATCATGGCGTTTCCGGGCGGAAGCGTGGATAAGCGCGATGAGGGTGTTGGCAATCTGCTCGCCGATGATGAGCGAGCCTTTTGGGCAGAGGCCCTTGGCACCGATGAGGAAACCGCGCAGGCGCTTTTGGCCGCAGCAGCGCGTGAGGTGTTCGAAGAATGCGGCGTTTTGCTGGCGGGGGAGAACAAGGATTCCGTTTTGACGGGGGAGCAGGCGCGAAGCCTGTGGGGCGCCCGTGTTCAGCTGGAAAAACACGAGATCTCGTTCACCGAATTCCTTGCCGCGCACCAGCTCGTTTTACGTGCCGATCTGCTCTCGTTCCAGTCGCATTGGGTAACGCCCCGCTTCTCGAAGAAACGCTATAACACCGCGTTTTTCGTCGCACACATCCCTGAAGGCCAAACGCCCGATATCCAGCTTTCGCAAGAAGGAGCTTCCGCTGGCTGGGCGGTTCCGCGCGATATTCTGCAGAAGGCGAAGGAGCACGAGGTTGCGATCGTTGCACCAACGGTTTCGAATCTTACGCGGCTCGATCATTACGGCTCGGTGGAAGCGCTCTTTGCCGCCACTCCGAGCGGCATGATCCTCGGCGAGCCGCTTCTGAAAGCGGATGGGACGATCGTCTTGCGGGCGGAGGTGCCACGCGTATGAGCTCGGTGATGGATCGGGTAGGAGCGCTTGGCAAACTCGTCCTGAAAGGCGGCGCGGTGGCGCGCGGCAAAGAATCGGAAAGCAAGGCGGCGACCGCAAAACAGCCATGGGAGGGTGGCCAGCTGACGCCTTGGACGTTCGCCCTTGTAGCGCCGAACGCTTCGGCTTATACGGGTGGTGCCGGCACGAACACATGGTTCGTCGTGAATCCGCATCAGACGGATGAGAAGAAGGTCGGCGTCGTCGTTGATCCGGGCCCGTACAACCATGAGCACACCAAGGCGATTCTCCGCCATATCGACGACCATAACCTTGATATCAAAGCGATACTCAACACGCATTGCCATAGCGATCATACGGGAGGGCTATCGAACCTGCAGGAAATCCTCATGGTTCCCGCGCTCAGCCGCCTGAACCTCAATCTGCCCGATAAGGGCGAGATCGTTATCGACGGCTGGAGAAGCGGCATCGAGGTAGTGGATATTCCCGGCCATTCCAGCGATTCCGTCGGGTTTGTCATCCCTGAGGGTCACGCGATGATTGTCGGCGATGTGCTTTTCGCAAAGACCTCGACGCTGATCAACTGGCCTGACGGTACCCTTGAGGACTATATGCACACGCTCGATGTGCTCGACGAGGCGATCGATCGCTATCGGCTTCGGTGGTTCCTCATGGGGCATGGTGAGCCGAGCGATCAGCCGCATGGGCTTGTGGAAAAGGCCCGCGACCATCGCCTGAGGCGTCTTCAGATGGTGGAAGATGCGCTGCAATCAGGCATAACGGAAACGGAAGAGCTAGTGGATGCGATCTATCGCGACATCACGCCGAAATTGCGGCTTTTCGCTCAACTCAACATTGAGGCCCAGCTGCAATACCTGCGCTACCTCGGCCGCCTGTGAACTCAGTGCCAGCCACGCGGCAACGCTGCGGTTGCACCTCTTGAGCCGAGGTGCTTGCGACATCAGCTTGCACTTCGTTCGACTGTACAACTATTCGTTACTTAAACATGTCTGAGCTATTCTATTGAAACTGTAAATATTTCTCTCAAATTACTGCTAGAACTGATAGAGATATTTACAGTTATTGGTATGGTCTGATAAAATATCTATCAGTTTTTGGACAGGAGAAGCATCCGCTCGCTTCTGCAACACCCTTTCGGCAAAGGACACCAGATGCAAGACAAAAAAGCCGCCATACGTTTCCTGCTCAACGATTTCACGAGCAAGGTTCTTCCCGGCATTAGGGAAGATCTGGTACTGCGCGATCTATCGCTTGGTACCATCCATGAACCGAAAATGGGATCGACGGCGAAAGTCATAGTCGGTATGCGCCGCTCGGGAAAGACGTACCGTCTGTATCAGGAGATTCTCGCGATCATGGCAGCCGGTGTAACCGCCGATCGCATCTGCTATCTCAATTTCGATGACGACCGTCTTCGTCCTTATGGCGACGCGCTCATCCGCAACGTTCTCGAGATGTTCTATGAGTTGCACCCTACTGCGCGCACCGAAGGCGCCTACCTCTTTTTCGATGAAATCCAGGACGTGCCGAATTGGGATGTCACGATGCGCCGCGTCCTCGACACCGAAAAGGTATCGGTGTATATAACCGGCTCGTCTTCGCGTATGCTGGCGGAAGACATAGCGACCGAGTTTCGGGGGCGTTCGGTGTCGTATGAGCTTCTTCCATATAGTTTCCGTGAATACCTGCGTGCCCACGGTCAGGAACCATCTGCGGGTGAAGTGATCGATACGTCCCTCAACGCGTCGCAATACAAGCACGCCTTGCGCAATTACCTGCGGGAAGGCGGTTTCCCAGCAGCAATAGGCTACGATGACCTTGAGCGTTCGCAACTATTACAGACTTATGTGCAGCTTGCAGTGGCTCGCGATGTCGTGGAGCGGCTCAAGTTTTCCGATGCCGGGTTTGCGCGCTCCCTCGCGCGTACCGCCATCACCTCGAGTTCAAGGGAAGTTTCCATCTCGAGACTCGACAACAAGAGCCGCACGGCGGGGCACAGCCCGGGTCGTGCGGCCATCACCGCGCTCATCGAGGCTTTTGAGGACGCCCATATGGTCTATCAGGTCTTTGAATTCAGCTACTCGACGCAGAAGATCCGTCTCGGCGGGATGAAGCTCTACGCCGCCGATCCGGGGCTGTATTGGGCCTCCTCCATAGCGACCGACGACGGATTGGCATTTGCTTTTGAAACCGCTGTCTATCTCGAGCTGCGGCGCCGTCGCAAGAGCGGTCGTTTGGGCGATATTTCGATGCTGAAGCTGGATTCCGGCAAAGAGGTGGACTTCGTCGAAGGCGATGCGGCGCTCGACCAGGCCACCGCTTTGCTACAGGTCTGCCTCGATATTTCCGACGAGAAGACGAGAATGCGGGAGGTCTCGGCTCTTGAACAGGCGATGTTGCGCTTTTCGCGTAAGGAAGGGTACATCATCACGTTCGATGACGAGTTCGATTTGAAAACCGAGTCCGGGGTCATTCATGTCCTTCCCGCGTGGAAGTGGCTTCTGGAAGCGTAGCTCCGTGATGTATTGCCTTCCATGGCGATTCTGGATTGGAGGATCGGAACCTCCATTAACCTTTCACCATCGAGCGTTCCTTGAACTATCGTCAGGGCGATACTATAATGTACTATCGTCAGAACGATAGTTAAGGGGCCGACATGAAGGAGACGCTTACCATCTACCATGGCTCTCGTCGTATCATCGAGAGACCTGTGTGGGGCGAGGGAAACCCGCATAACGACTACGGGCTCGGGTTCTACTGCACGGAGAGCTTGCAGCTCGCGAAGGAGTGGGGCGTGTCTGATGAGACCGACGGCTTTGCGAACGAGTACGAGCTGAACACGGCAGGCCTCAGCTGCCTCAACCTCAATGGCGGCGAGTATTGCATCTTGCACTGGCTGGCGATCCTCCTTGAGAACCGCACCTTCCGCATCGCGGGCGACATTGCGCCACTTGCGAAATCCTTCATCCTCGAGAGGTTCGCCGTCGATTATCGCAGTCAGGATGTCCTTCGCGGCTATCGGGCTGACGACTCATACTTTTCCTTCGCCAATGCCTTCCTCAACAACGCCCTCACCCTCGATCGTTTGGAGCAGGCCATGGCGCTGGGGAATCTCGGCGAGCAAGTTGTCCTTCTTTCCGAAAAGGCGTTCTCGCAGCTGCATTTCAAAGCAGCGCATTCCGCGGACAAGGCCGTCTATTTCCCGCGCAAGGTGGCGCGAGACAGCGAAGCGCGATCCGTATACCGCACCGAGCTGAAGATGGCCGACCTCGCGGCCAGCCCCACGATAGCCACCATCATGCAGCAAGATTGGAGGGCCGACGATGCGCGCCTACGACGAGTCGTATTTGAATGACGCCATGGACGTTTTGGGTGAGGCTCTCGATTACGCCGTGGCGGATTGCGGGCAGGAGCCGGATGAGTTCTTCGAATGGTTCATCGTGTCGGGGGTGGCGGAGAGCTTCGGGCGCGGCAACCCGAAGTTCGTGGCCGGCATGTCGGGCGTGGAACTCGCCGGCGAGGTGCGTTTCCGCGTCCTCGGCAGGCGAGATGGCGCGGCACCCACCCAGCCGCTCGATCGCGCGCCCGAATACTGGGTCGGATGGTTTCTCGCCTACTACCAATGGTATCGGGGAATCTCCTTCGATGGGATGGCTCGCTGCGGCTTGGTCCCCACCGCGCTCCTTGCGCGGCCGATCCTTCACGAGGCCGACGTGAGCAAGGCGGTGGCTTTCGCCGACCGCCTGATGGGGAAAGCCGCCGAATCTCCCACGCGCCTCGCCTTCCTCCGCAAGCAGCGCGGCCTGACCCAGCAGCAGCTCGCCGAAGCGGCCGACGTGTCCCTTCGCATGGTGCAGCTCTACGAGCAGCGGCAGAATGATCTTTCGAAGGCCGCCGTCGGCGTGGTCATGCGACTTGCCCGCGTGATCGGATGCAGCGTCGAAGAGCTGCTCGAATAAAGAGGGTGCCCGTGCATCACGCTCTTTCACCATCGAGCTCCCTTCGCCTTGAGCCCATAAGCAACAGAAAGTGTGAGGTAAACCGTTCGGAAAATGATAGGGAAGCCTCGCATATTTAGCTTTTCGCCTTAAGATGACTTTTGTTCCGCGCTCCCCAACATTTCATCAAGAGCTCTTCTCATCGCCTGATTGGTAAAATTCGTCGCTTCCTCTTCATTGGCAAACGCTTTGGGCTCGCTAAACTGCTGCCCATCGGGCAAGATAAGCTCGTTTTCCTTTGCCTTGACAAGCCCCCAAAGGGCCGCGTTTCTGCTAAGGTCATTTGCCATGGCGAAGTATCCTTTCAATGTAGCGTTGCTCCGATTTCAGTTGGCGAATAATCGCTTCGAGTTCTTTACGGCGAGTGATCTGCGCCCTGAGGGCTTTCTCGACCTTTTCTTCTGTGCCAGTGTAATCGGTGATGATCTGATTTCCCTTGCTGTGGTTTCGTGGTGAGACGCAGCACGAGAAGAACAATTCGCAGCAGAGCGTTTATAATGTGCTTTTACGGAAAAGCCATATTAAAACGCAAGGTGAAGGGGGAGTGCATGTCCACCAAGATCAACATTTTCGATACGACGCTGCGCGACGGCGAGCAATCGCCGGGCGCTTCCATGAATACTGAGGAAAAACTTGTGGTCGCACGCCAGCTTCTGCGCCTGAAGGTGGATATCATCGAGGCGGGCTTTCCCATCTCAAGCCCGGGCGACTTCGAGAGCGTGCGCCGTGTTGGCGAGCTGGCCGGCGATGATGCGGTGGTATGCGGGCTCACACGCGCCGTGGAGAAGGACATCGACCGCGCGGCCGAGGCGCTCAAAGCGGTGAAGCGCCCTCGCATCCAAACGGGTCTCGGTGTTTCCGAGAGCCACATGCGCGACAAGCTGCGCATCACGCCCGAGCAATGCATCGAACGGGCGATCCACTGCGTGGAATACGCGAAGAAATACGTCGAGGACGTGCAGTTCTATGCAGAGGACGCGGGAAGATCGGATTACGAGTTCCTCGCGAAGGTGATTCAGGCGGTCGTGAAGGCGGGTGCCACCGTCGTGAACATTCCGGACACGACGGGCTATTCGTTGCCATGGGAATTCGGCCAGCGCATCAAATACCTCATGGAGCATGTGGACGGCATCGAGAACGTCACGCTCTCGGTGCACTGCCACAACGACCTCGGCATGGCCACCGCGCTTTCCATGGAGGGCGTGCGCAACGGCGCCACGCAGGTGGAATGTACAATCAACGGTCTTGGCGAGCGCGCGGGCAACACCGCGATGGAAGAGGTTGTGATGGCCATCCGCATGCATGAGGCGGAACTCAATGCCCACACCGATGTCAACACCCGCGAGTTCATCAAGGCGAGCAAGCTCGTCTCCTCGATCACCGGCATGCAGGTACAGGCGAACAAGGCGATCGTGGGCGCGAACGCCTTCGCGCATTCATCGGGCATCCATCAGGATGGCGTGCTGAAGAAGCGCGACACCTACGAGATCATCAATCCGGCGGATGTCGGCGTCAACCAGAGCCAGATCGTGCTCACGGCGCGTTCGGGCCATGCGGCACTGAAGCATCGCCTCGACGATTTGGGATATGTGTATGAGGGCGAAGAGCTCGATGCCATCTATCAGGCCTTCCTTGAAATTGCGGACAAGAAGAAGGAAGTCTACGACGAGGATCTCGAAAGCCTCATCAACGAGCGCGGACGCAATGTCGAAGAGGCGGCATACGTTCTCGAAGGCGCTCAGATCAGCTGCGGCTTCCCGCTCATCCCGACCGCGACGGTTACCCTGCGCGACGCCCACGGCCGTTCGCATACGGCGTGTGAGTATGGCACCGGTCCGGTGGATGCGATGTACAAGGCGGTCAACAAGATCGTCGATGTGGAAAACGACCTCTCCGAGTTCAGCGTCTCCTCCGTGACGCGCGGCATCGACGCGCTCGGCGAGGTGACGGTGCGCGTCACGGCGGGCGACGGCACGGCCTACATCGGGCGCGGAGCCGATGGCGACATCATCGTATCGTCCACGAAGGCCTACCTCAATGCGCTGAACCGCCTGATCGCGAACAAGCATTAGCGCTTCGGGTAAACTTGAGAGCTTCTGATGGACGTGAGAGCTTAAGGTAAGGGCAATCCGGCAAGAACGAGAGCAAGACGCGCCATGGTCTCCATGGCGCGTTGCGATATGAACGTGAGGGGGCACGCGCGTGCTTGAGAACCTATCGAATCGTCTGCAATCTATCTTCAGTGGGCTTCGCGGCAAGGGGCGCCTAACGGAAGACGACATCAACGACGCCATGCGCCAGATTCGCCTCGCGCTTCTGGAAGCAGACGTGAATTTCAAGGTGGTCAAGCGCTTCGTCGCCGATACGAAAGAGCGCTGCCTGACCGCCGAGGTGCTCGATTCGCTCACGCCGGCGCAAAACGTCGTGAAGATCGTCCTGGATGAGCTGACGCAGCTCTTGGGTGAGGGGGATTCCGCCCTCGAGCTTTCCAGCCGCATTCCGAACGTCATCATGCTGGTGGGCCTTCAGGGCTCGGGCAAAACCACGGCGGCGGCGAAGCTCGCCTACCGTCTTTCCCAAGAAGGCCATTCGCCCCTCTTGGTGGCTTGCGATGTGTATCGTCCCGCCGCTATCGAGCAGCTGAAGACGCTCGGCGGTGAGATCGGCGTGCGCGTCTTTAGCGAAGCGGGCGGCGATCCCGTTCAGATAGCGCGCGATGGCGTGGCCGATGCAATCGACAACCTGCGGGATGTCGTGATCATCGACACGGCAGGCCGTCTGCATGTTGATGAGGCGATGATGCAGGAGGCGGCGGCGATTCGCGACGCCACCGAGCCTGAGCAGATCCTCATGGTGGTTGATGCGATGACCGGCCAAGATGTGGTGAACGTTGCGCAGGCCTTCGCTGAGCAGGTGGATTTCGACGGTGTGATCATGTCGAAGATGGATGGCGATGCCCGCGGCGGCGGTGCGCTTTCCATCCATGAGGTGACGGGCAAGCCGATCAAGTTCATCAGCTCGGGCGAGAAGCCCAACTCGCTCGAGCCGTTCCATCCGGATCGCATGGCCAAACGTATCCTTGGCATGGGCGATATGGTGTCGCTCATCGAAAACGCCATGCGCGTCCAACAGGAGGAAGAGGAAGCCGAGGAAGCGGAGCGCCTCATGAGGGCGCAGATCACCCTCGACGACTTCATCACGATGAACAAGCAGGTGCACAAGATGGGCGGGATCTCAAAACTCATCAGCGCACTCCCAGGCGGGGACAGGGCCTTAGGTGCCGGGAAGGTAGATGAGGGCGCGCTTGACGCGATGGAAGTCATCATCAATTCGATGACCAAGGAAGAGCGCACCCGCCCTGATATTTTGAACGGTTCGCGCCGTGCGCGCATCGCGGCGGGCGCCGGTGTAACGGTGACCGAGGTCAATCAGCTCATCAAAAAGTTCAATGAAACGAAAAAGATGATACGCAAGATGATGGGTGGCATGGATCAGCAGATGTCGGGCAAAGGCCGCGGCAAAAAGGGCAAGCGTCGCGCACGTGCCCTCGGCGGAATGGGCGGTCTTGGCGGCATGTCGATGGCAGATCTGAAGAAGATTCAGGATATGATGCAGTAGGAGAGGCATCATTTGCTTGCGCTCGTCGAAGCTTCGCCGTATCATAAAGCATTGCCGATTTTTTTGGAAATGCGCCTCTCGAGGGTGCAATGTACACGAAGAAGTATAAGGAGTTTACCTACATGGCTGTGAAGATTCGCCTCGCCCGTCACGGTGCGAAAAAGCGTCCCTACTATCGCGTTGTTGTCGCCGATTCGCGTTGCCCGCGCGATGGAAGGTTCATCGAGGAAGTAGGACGTTACAATCCGCTTACCGATCCTTCGACGATCAAGCTGGATATGGAAAAGGTCGATAAATGGATTGCGAACGGCGCCCAGCCGACTGATACGGTCGAGCGTCTGATCAAGACGGTACGTGAAGAGGCGTAAGAGTGTCTACTATTGCTGAAGATATCGCGGGTCTGGTCGATTCCATCGTACGCCCCTTGCTCGACAACGAGGAGGATTTTCACCTCGATACCACCGAGCAGGAAGACGGCTCGCTTTTCGTTGAGATCACGGTGAACGAAGAAGACGCAGGGAAGGTCATCGGGCGGCAAGGCCGTGTGATCAAATCGATCCGCACGCTGGCGCGCGCTGCTGCTTCCCGCGAAGGCGTTTCCGTGGAAGTGGAGCTCATCGACGAATAGCGGGCAGCAGTGAGTGACTATTTGGCTGTTGCTACGCTGTCTTGCGTAAAACGCTTGAAGGGGGGCTTTCTGGCACGATGCGTGCCCGGTCTCCCTTTTCTTATGCGCGAGGGGTGCCACATCGCGCTTGTTCCGCCGGTGCTTGA
>CANQTB010000007.1 GCA_947626665.1 uncultured Eggerthellaceae bacterium | reverse complement strand
GGCCTCAGGGCGTTGCGTCTACCTCGGGAAATCCAACGTCTCCAAGTCCGTTGCGGTTACTTTGAAAAGTTTGCCAACTCTTACGCTGCTGCTGGTTCTTTTCGCGGTCGTCCGGCCTTGGGAGATTCCTCCAGGCGTGCGTTTATGCTATCAAGGGTGATGAAGGTATCACGTCCTTCGCGGTATCCCAAAAGCTGCTGATTTGCGAGCATCTGCGATACGCGACCACGGGAGACCCCGAGCATTTCGGCTGCCTTGCTCGCTGACACGGTGTTTAGGTTCTCCAATTTTGCATCTATCCCGATAAGAATTACTTTTCCGCCGTTTTGCGGTTCGTTTCCAATAGGAAGCTCTGGGATCGGCTCACCTGCTAGCAGCCGCCCTTCCGCCTCGCACTCGAGCCAATCCACGGCCATCTCGCATGCCTCACGATAATCGAGGCCTTGCGTTCCGCCTTCAAGCCCGAATGGCAGGGCAAGGTAGAAGCCATCCTCATCCTTGAATACCTCGAATTCACAAAGGAAGATCATTTTGCGCCTCCTGTCATACGGTGCGGTCGGCGGGGCTATTTCAACCCCGCCTGTTTCTTGATGTCCTCGAAGAGCCTGTCGGAAATCTCTCGGTGCCTTGGAAACCACCGTTCTTTTGTCTCCTTTGTAGAACTTCTCGTGGTTCGTCCCGCCCTTTTCCTCGAAGCCGTTCTCCTTTAGAAACTTGACCACTTCCCTTCGCTTGACCATTTCCGTCCTCCCCTCTTGGGATGACTATATTATAAACTATAATTTAGTAATAATCATAGAAATCTAAAATATTAACTAAATACATGGCGAAGGTAGTAGCCACACGGGGAAGATCGTGACCGCTTGCGCTAAATGATTTCGAACGATGGGCCTATTCGGGGATGCCTTCGCCGAAGAGAAGGTAGCATTCGGGATAGGGAAGGGCGGCGCGGGAAAAAGTGTCCCCATCCATGAAGTCATCAACTGTCGTGATTCATCGACCTCAGCTTCCCGTACAAGAGCTTTATCGAAGGCGACCTCCCGCGCAAGAACCTTTCCTAGACTTCATCTCCCCGCTCAGGAACGTTCCATCAAATGTAGCCCTCCTGCATGAGGGTTTCCTTGACGTGTGTGTATTTCTTCTCGGGAATCGGCAGCTCTATGCCGTCGGTGAGCGTCGCTGTGAAACGGCGGAGCTCACGGATCGCCGAGGGGTTCACGAGATAGCTCGCATGGATGCGCAGCAAGAGGTCGGGATATTTCTGCTCGAACTGCGGAAGAGTGCCGTTTATCGTGATAGGGCCCTTTTTCGTATGCACGATGAGGTGCGAGGTGCGCTTCATCGTCTCGATGTAGAGGACGTTATCCAAAAGAAGGCGATACATGTTGCCTTTTGGCGCCTTCACCGTGATTCCCGTGGCGGGCCTGCTCTTTTCGTCGTCCGTCATGAAGAGCGACTCGTAATGTACGGGGTAGATGGTATCGCGCCGGTCGTATGGCCAGAAATTGCTGATGTGGATGAGCGTGATCTCGGCGCGAGGTTGCCATCCCCCCTCGTGCTTCACGCGTCTTTCCCGCCAGGTGAAATGCAGCAACTGGTCGTGGAGAAAGGTCTTGCCGCTCGGGTAGTGCGTGGAAACCTCATAGTGCAGGAGAACCTCCTGCACGTTGGCAGCAGGGGAAGCGCACGTCGCCTCAATATCGCCCATGGTGAAGGTGAGGTTGTGGCTTTCCGCCATCCATGTGTCGATGAGCTTCTGCTTTCCCTGAATGTATTGGCGCTTGGCGGGGCCGAGCCACAGCACGTCTTCCCCGATGCTATCGAAGAACGGCTCGAGGTTGTTCTCGTAGTATTCGGTGATGATGAAAATCGAACGGGAAATCACATCGTCCGCTTTCATGGTGCCTCGCTTCCGTAAGACGCACTGCATTGGCGAGTACTCACGATAGCGCTCTTATGGATTGTTTCGTGCAAAAAAACGGTCGAAAAGCAGAATTTGAACGCTCCGCTATTCGATGATCCCGAGCATTGTCTTCGCGGCATCGAGAAAGGCATTCGCCGAGGGCGATAACGGGCGGTGGCGCATCCATACGATGTCCGATTCCACTTCCAAGCGCGGCTCAAAGGGAACGAATCGAAGAACATTCGCCTCGGAGACCCTGAGCTGCTTCTCCAAAGATACCACACTGCCAAATCCCTCGGCAGCGAAAAGAGTGGCGTTGAAGATGAGATTATAGGTGGTCACCGCGAGAAAGTATCGTAAGCTGCTGAGCTCCATATCGGTCACCTCGTTTTCGGAAACCCCGCCGGCATTTTGCGAGCTTCGAATTTGATGCCCCCCTGAATCCGGCTCCGATGTTGCGGGCCATTTTATGACCATCTCCGGTGAGGTTCATCGAGCCGGTGGTGGAGAGCTGGGCGACTTCGCGCCCGTAATACTGGCTGATCATATCGCGGGAAGCGCAGAATGTGCCGGTGGCGAGGACCTGGGATAATCCATTTCAGAAAAGTAATATCGACCTATGCCGAATTGTTATACCGCCTCTATGGGAAACGGCCTTAGTAAGCAAAACGATGCTCAGGGCTGCTGATCAGCGCAGTGATCGGCGGCCTATCCCCTTGCCCATCTGATAGATATTTATCTTTCGTCGCAAGCCCTACAGGCTCTGGAAATTGGCTTATGCGGGCGAGTTTAGAGAGAAGCTCTTCATCGTATTCATCGTGGCGCGGATGATATCGGAGCGAGAGATCGTTCCTACGAGCTTGCCATGCTCCATGATCGGCATCTTCTTGATGCGCCGGTCGGCGAAGATGCGGCAGACGTCCTCGAGCGGAATAGAGGCCTCCACCGAGATCACGTCTTTTGTGGCGATGCGCATCACGTTGAGTTGAAGCAGATCGGCGATGCGGTCGGCGAATTTTTCGCGGTCGTTGTATTGGAAGAGCATATTGGTAGAATCGAGAATGCTGTGATCTTGCCGTGCGATGTATTTCATGATGTCGCCATCTGATATGAAACCGACCACCTGAAGTGCGCTGTCGACAACGGGAAGGCCGGAGGTGCGGCGTTCGGAAAGCGCGTTCGTCACGTCGCTGATGGAATCCGTTGCGTATACATAATAGGGATCGGCATTCATGAAGCGACCGACACTGAAATCGCCCTCGTCCTCTTGCGGAAGTTCTTCCAGAACCGCATTCGCTTTTGTCGATTCGGTGAGTTTGCGATCGTGAACGATGAAACAAGCAGCGATGAGAAGAACGGCGATTATCGCCACGACGGCGAGAAAAGCGAGGTGATAACCTTCCATCGCCACCTCTTGCGCGGAGCCGGTGGGGGAGAGCACGCCAGGCAGCGCTGAGAGCGAGACAAGAAGGGCAGTACCCATGGATACCGTCACCTGGTTGATGGTGTTCGAGACCGCGTTCGCATGTTGGATCATGCGGTTGTCAAGCGAGTTGATGCCCCATGTATTGAGCGGTGTGGTGACGAATTGCATTCCGAGCGCATAGGCCGTGTTGAAGAGAGCGATAAACAGCAAAGAGGACTCAAGGCCGAAAAGCGAATAGCCGATGCCGCCGATAAGGGCAACGCAGACGCCGGGAATGACGAGCCTGCGGGCGCCATAACGATCGAAGAGGCGTCCGGCGATCAAGCCGCAGATAGCGCCGATCACTGCACCAGGAAGTAGAACGAAGCCCGTTTGAAGGGCTGAATATCCGAGTGTGTTCTGAATGTATATCGGGATGAGAACCCCCGTGCCGATCATGATGGCCTGAAATCCGGCGACGATGATGACGGCATTCCGGAAGTTCGAGGTTTTCAGCACTTCGATGCGAAGCAGTGGAACGGGAAGGCGGAGTTGCCGCCGGACGAACAGTACGAGAAGTGCGGCACCGACCACGATGAGCACGACGCAGAGTGCCAGTTGGTTTCCCGAGGTAATTGAAGAGAGGCCGTAGAGAAGGGCGAGAAGACCAACAAGGCTTAAGAGGACCGAGGGCTTATCAAAGACGGTGCGCTCGAAGTCGCCGTAGTTCTTGAGAATAATGGCGGCAACGATGACGACGATCGCCACGAGGGCGGCGACGAGGAAGAACTGAGCGCGCCAGCCGATCGTGTCGACAAGGATGCCGGCAAGGGACGGCCCGATGCAGGGTGCGAAGCCAATGACGAGTCCCGAGAGTCCCATCGCTGAACCACGTCGTTCGCGGGGGAAGATGATGAGAAGTACGGTCATCACCATGGGCCAGACGATGCCGGTGCAGGCTGCTTGGATCATGCGTCCTGCGAGCAAAAGCGGGAAGATGGGCGCGAAGCTGGAAAGAAGCGTTCCGATGACGAAAAGCGACATGCCGCCGATGAAGAGCTGGCGCGTGGCGAAACGCCCCATGAAGTAGGCGGAAAGCGGAAAGACAATTGCCTCGACGAGGGAGTAGCCCGACGTGAGCCACTGCACGGTGGTGGCATCTACGCCCATATCGTTCATGATGACCGGCAGCGCGGGGGAGAGAAGCGTTTGATTTAAAACGGCGACGAAGGCGCCGGCAAGGAGAACCCCTACCATAAGGAGCTGTTGACGTGTGAGACCCAAAACGTACCTATCCTTTTCTCTGGGTGATGTGTGACTTCAATGGGCTGAACTGCGAAAATGTTGGATAATCCCATGCTTTACCATCCGCAAAGTCAATTATTGCCCACAACTTGAATTCATTGTCGCAAAATCACCACAATTCCATTATCGTTTCGACGAAAAGACCGTTGGCGTGAAGACTCGAATTGAGGGAAGAAATAGATCAACAAAGCGCAATCTCATTTTGGCCGCCGTCAGAATAGAATCTTAGAAGCTTCGGTTGACCTGCAAAAACAGAAAAGTTTATAGCAAAGTTTATAAAATTAAACCTTAAACATCCGGCTGGTCGATGTGCGATTTTCTTTCCGCTGTCATAGTGCTCAAATGTGAAAGCCATGGCCTCGGCTGAAAAGGATGCCGAATGCGTGGCATATTTGAAGGAAAGGGGATTTTCAATGGCAACTTCTCTATCACGTCGCAATATGCTCAAGCTTGGCGGACTTGCCGCCTTGGGGACGCTCGGTGCATCGGCGCTTGCGGGGTGCGGCGCTCCTCAGACCACCTCGGGCAGCGCAGCGGGTGGCAGTGACGGCAATGCGGCTGGTGGCGAGCCTATCCAAGGCTCCCCGAGCTTCTTTACGCCTCCTGCGCCCGTAACTGATTTTGCCGATACGAAAGAATATGACGTGGTTGTGGTCGGGGCTGGCGAGTCGGGGCTCTCAGCCGTTCATACGGCTCTTGAAGCGGGTGCCTCGGTTGCCTGTGTGCAGAGCCAGCCAACGGCTGAAACGACGGGCAATATGGCCGCGTGCATCGATCTTTCGAAAACCGACGAGGCTGCCATTCAGGCTTGCGCGAGCTTCATCAATTACAAATCCGACTTCCGCAGCGACCGCGCTCTCGTGAACGTATGGGCGCGTAACTCCCAAGAGGCCATCGGCTGGTGGGAGCAAGAAGCGCTCACCGGCGGCGTTGAATCAAAGCCATGGGACTCTATGATCACCTATAACGGATATGACATTTACCTCCACGCCAACACCTATTTCCACGTGGAGGGCAACCACAAGGCGGCCGCGCTCGTCATCGCCGATAATTTGGAAAAGCAGGGCGCAGAGTTCTTCTACGAGACCCCGATGGAGCAGCTTCAGGTGGAAGACGGTGCGGTTACGGGCGTGATCTGCACCGACGCGGATGGCAACCATCTGCTCTTCAAGGCGAGCAAGGGCGTTATCGTGGCATGTGGTGACTACTCATCCAATCGTGAGATGCTCGATTACTATGCTCCGGACACCAAGGGTTTCGGGATCTCCACTGAATTCCGCAACGGTCTTGGCATGCAGGCAGGTATGTGGGCGGGCGCCATCATGCAACCCACGAACCATACGAAGATGATCCATGGTGAACCGGCGCCTACGCGCTTCGAGGTTCCCACGCTCTTCCTCAATCAACATGGCGAGCGCTTCACCGATGAGACCAACTGCCGCATGGGCTACAGCAACAACTTCGTCCGTCCGTACATGGCGGAACAAGAGTTCAACAACCAGTTCGCCTCGAAGTTCTGGTCGATCGTCCCTGCCGATTGGGAGAACTACATCGATGAGTGGAAGCAGGCGGCACCGTTCGACATCTCTATCCACAACGCCTATCGCTATGTCGATCCTGAGAATTGGGTTCAGGGCGAGACCATCGCTGAGCTGGTTGAGAATATGAATGCCTATGAGGAAAAAGAGCTCTGGGATGCACCCGAGCCGCTCGATGCGTCGGTCGTCGAGGCCTCAATCAACCGATACAATGAGCTGTGCGCCAAAGGCGCTGATGAGGACTTCGGAAAATCAGCGAAATATATGGTTCCGATCAATGGTGGTCCTTACTACGCCGTGCCCCGTGGCTCGAATCGCGTGTCTGCGATCCTCGGTGGCCTCGTCGTCGATACCAACCATCAATGCCTGAACGCTGAATTCAAGCCTATCCCCGGTTTGTTCGCGGTTGGCAACTGCGCCGGCGGGTTCTACGGCGGTGTCGACTATCCAATGGATATCGAAGGACTTTCAATTGGCCGCGCCATCACGTCCGGCTATGTGACCGGTAAATACGTGGCGAGCTTGTAGGCATCGACCCCTTTTCTGAAAGGGCTGGAGAGATTCTTCGCGCGTGAAGATCGAAGGGACTCCAGCCCTTTCGTCGTGGTCAAGTGCCTTACAATGTAAATAACATGCCAAAAGACGACAACATCAAAAGGGGAGGGCAATCATCACGCCGTGGAGGTCGATCTTCCTCCAACAAGGCCGGATATGCCAACGCATATCGCGAGTTGATCGGCTCCGTTGCGGCACTTGTGCCATTTCTCGTCGCACTTGGCTGCGCACGCACGTGGATGACCCTTATGTTCTCGTCGCCGGGGCAATTGCAGCTTGCGGCGGCACCGCTTGATATCCATATGGTCTTCGACTATGCGTTTTCTCTGATCATGATCGCTATTGCGGTGGGAGTTCGTCGTATCGTTCCCATTTTGGATCGTATTTGGGCGAAGGTCGTGTCGCTTCTCGGTATGCTTATCGCAACCGGATGTGCCATCGTGCTTACAACGTTGCCCCTTGAAGCGGTGGCTGCATCAAGCGCGGGCGGCGTGCTCTATGTCGTCCAGGGAATATCCGGCGGCATTGGCTACGGTGTGTTTCTCATGCTCTGGGCCGAGGCGCTCGGGTATCTGAGCATCCCCCGTATCGTGGTCTACGATTCAGGTGCGCGATTGCTTGCGGTCGTCATCGCGTTCTTTTGCGAAGGGTTTGATGCTCTGCGGCTTTCCATCATGCTGGCTGTTCTGCCCTGCGTCGCCGTTGCCTGCATACAGTACGTGTATCAGAAGACGCCGGAATCGGAACGCCAGAAAACGCCGTATCCGAAGCATTCATACCCGTGGAAGCTCTTTGCCTTGTTGGCTTGCTATTGCTTCGCCTATGGTTTGAATGCCGAGAACATCGCGTACGGTGCTGGCATGCATTCGTCATGGTCGACGGCGCTTGTCATGATCGCGCTTTTAGCGTATACGTTTTTCTTTTCTCGGCGATGGGGTCTTCGCGTTTTATATCGTTCGCCCGTATTGCTGATTGTCTGCGGATTTCTCCTGATTCCTTTGGGCGGCGTGATGGGCAATCTGTTCGCAGGCTATCTGATAGCGATGAGTTATACGCTCATGTCGTCGCTCGTCGCATTTCTTCTCTACGACATTTCCAAGCACTTCGGGATCGCGGTCATTGCTTTTATGGCGATTCGCCATGCCGAGCAGCTGCTCGTCATCTGGGGGCAGAATGCTGCCTCGCTCTTGAAGGCCGGCGTCGATCCGGCGACCTATAGCATCGCCATCACGGCGACGGTTGTGGTTCTCGTTTTGGTGGCGACGGTTATTTTGTTTTCGGAGCGCGAACTCGCCTCAAAATGGGGCGTGACGGTTCTCGATGCTGAAACGATGAGCCAATCTGCCCCCGAAGAAGAGCTGACCAAGATGCGCTGCGATGAGCTTGCCGCGCAATATCATCTGAGCCCGCGCGAAAAGGAGATTCTGGAATTGATCGCACAGGGAGATTCCCCGAAAGAAATCGCGAAGAAACTCTTCATCGCCGAAGGAACACTGAAAGCCCATACGCGTCATATCTATGAGAAGATGGGCATCAATCGAAGAAAGCAGCTTATCACGCTTCTTGGTATCGACCGCGCCTGACGGCGGGGGATGAGAATATCCAGTCTTTCATCAAATGAAAAGACTTCACTGCGGGCAGGACTCAGCAAAGCAGAGAGCAAGGTAAGCTCTCATCGTAAGCTCGTTGATTATCTGAAAGAGGACGAGTCGCATGGAGAATAGTCTGATAGCCGAGGCGTATGGGCGTCTTTGCGCGTCATGGGGCGCTCGACGCCTTTCATATGACGCGGGATCTTGCGCCGTTTAAAACGTTCCTTCAGGTTCAAGCGCTGAAAACGTGGAACGATGAGGTTGTTTAGGCGGCGAGCATTCTCTGCCGAAGTTCGAGGGCCTTGGAGAAGAGCATTTTGGCGCAGGGACCTACGATGAAAAACGAGACGATTGTCGCGCTCATATAGATGATGGGAAGAATGCTCAAGTAGGAGCTGGCGAATGTTGAAAGGCCGGCTAACGACTGCGACATGAGCACGCAGCTCACCGCCGTTCCAAGCGCGCACATAATGGTTGCCATGAACGCGACGTTGGTGAGCACGATGACAAGTGAGAGCTGTAATCCACTGAATCGAGGCGCAAGGAAACGGCCAATGATTGCCCCTATCGGTTTCTCAAAGAGAAAGAGGCGAATGGACGCCCCGACGAGAATCATGACAGGGACGACATGTGTGAGGATGAAGAGATATTCCGGCAACGTCATTGAAGTGGCAATGCCGACGATGCTGATCATGCACACTCCCATGCCGACTGCCATAAACAGCGTGAAAAGCACACTCTGCTTGAAACTTTGCGGCATTGGGCAATGTCCGATTAAGTACCGATGGTAGGAACTCATTAAAAACTCCTTCGTGACGTGCGTATTTGATTGTTGCTTGGGTTTTCATGTTGATTCTCTCAATGGCGGGGCAAGCAAAAGTTGCCGCACGACGAGAAGGATGTGTGGACCTCAAACCAACACCTCATTGGGCATTTATCGTAGCACAACGACGCGTCAGCAACACCTGAAAAACACATTTGGTCCCAGCGCTTCCCTGTGGTTTTCATGTGCATCAACTTCGGCTCAAGACCCTTCCAAAAGGAAATATCACGTGTTTTACGTGAGTTCTCATTCGCGAGCAATCCTCTTAAAATGGAGACCGTTCAATGTGAGGGGACGGTCATGTTTAAGTGGGTAACGTCGCTTGATTCGTTTTTCACGAAGGTGAAAATCCGATACCTCGGTTTGGGGTTGCTTTTAGCATGGGTCTATTGCTCGTGGTTCTCAGGAAGCATTTTTGGTCCCGAGAGTGAGGTTACCGCTCTCGAAACGCTCCGAACATCTCTTCTCTTTTCGGCGTTCAGCCTTATCGCCATCGTCTTTCGCCCTCATAAGCAACATCCACTTGGATCGCGAATTGTCTTTATTTCTGCGGTGTGCGTTTCCGCGACCACTTCTTTGTTCTTTTTCATACCCTCCGGCTGGCTTCTCATTGTGATAAGCGCCATCGGCGGCATAATGACAGCGTTTTTGTGGGTGGCGTGGGGTGAGCTTTATTGCCAACTTGGGCAAGAGGTGACCGAATCGTGCATTCCAACCTCGTTGGTCGCCTTTGTCGTTGCTTGCGTTGCCGTCTATGTTATACCGTGGCCGATCGCTGGCATTCTCTCAGCTATATTCCCTCTCGTTTCTTGCATTATGCTTCTCTTAGCGTGGAATGCACGTCCGGATGACTACGCTTTTCCCAAGCCAGCATCGCCTTTCTCGCAGGTTTTTCCTTCGCTTGCCAAGCTGGCAGTTTGCTCAATGACCTGCAGTATTGCGAATGGTTTCGTCGTGACGGGCTTTGTCCCTGATATCGAGTTGTTTTCTCATGAGAACATGCTTTTCTTCTATATCGTCGGCGGCTTGGCTGCTGCCATTATTTCCATGCTTGCGCTTAGCTACTCGAGCAAACTCAATTTCTCGCTTCTCTATAACTGTGTCATTCCGATGATCGTTTTCTCGCTCTCGCTGAAAGCTCTTGGTGGTGTGGAGTTCTTAGCTGCCGCCTTCGTGTTGGCATGTGCTGCCGCCCTGTGCGTTGAGGCGCTGTTCTATGCCATATTCACACGGATCACCATCCAAAGGTACTGTTTGCCAAGTGAGACGTTTGGCATCTTTCGTGCAGCCGCGCAAGCGGGATTTCTTCTAGGAGGCGTTTTGAACCTCTGGGTTTCTCAGCTTCATATCGAAATACTCCCCATGTGCCTCCTTCTCATATGTGTTTGCGTGGTCATGCTGCCGCTGTTTTTGCATTTGCAGCGCCGCTTCGATTCGCCGGTGAAGTTCGTTGTCTCGCTTGGAGAGGAGGAAGCTTCACAGGGGGTACGCGGTGAGGTAGCCAATAAGAATCCGATTCATCAGATCATTGCCGAATATAGCCTTTCTCCGCGTGAGGCGGAGGTGCTGGGATTTTTGAGCAAGGGCCGTTCAGTTCCCTATATGCGCGAGGCGATGACGCTTTCAAAGAGCACTATCGAGACCCATATCAAGCATATTTATGCGAAACTCGATGTGCATTCTAAGCAGGAGCTTCTTGATTTGATTGAGCGGTATCAAGAGCGCGCGGGGAAGTAGGCAGATAATCGTCGCAGAGACTCTAGCCCTATCAATGATAGGGCTATGTCGTGAACAATGACGCAGAAGTGTTGATGTTGCCTCGTGAAAAGAGAAAGCGCGTTGCCGTTAGATTCAGCAATACGCTTTCTCTCATGACCAGGTTGCTTGGCTCGTCGTTACAAAACAAGCTGCGTTTATCTTACAGGTTGGCGACCTGACGTCCGCAGAGCATTCCGAAGGTCACACAACGTCCAGCGTTCAGACCGGCTGCTTGGTTCGGATAGCTGCCGTTGTAGTAGTTACCCGAATCGTTGCCGATCACATAAAGGCCTTCGATCGGTTGATTGTTCTCATCCAGCGCCTGGAACTTCGTATTGATCTTGATGCCGTCGAGCGTGGCAAGTACCATACCGGAAAGCTTGCATGCATAAAACGGTGCCGTGCGAATTTCGGAGAGGCGGAACGCTTCCTTGCCATATTGGGTATCTTCCTGTGCGTCGTAGAGTGCGTTGTAGTCCTCAACCGTCTTCAGGAAGGTCTGCTTATCGATGCCAAATGCATCAGCGAGCTCTTCGAGGCTGTCGGCCTTGATGATCTTGCCTGATTCCACGAAACCATCGATGATCGCCGCGGTGCCGTCGATGCCTTCCGGATCCATCTGGTTGGTGCCCTCGCCCTTGATAAGGCCCGAGCAGCCGATCGTATGGAAACGCTGAATGTCGGTGGGCCAGTTCGAATCCCAGATGTCGAACCAAGCGCGCTGAGAACTCTTATTTGCCAGAGCATGGATCAGAAAGTCGTACGGGGCAGATTCATTCGTGATGCGCTCACCCTCGATGTCCACCTTCAGGAAGGGCTGGGTTGCCATATGGAAGTAGTCGAAATCCATGGCGAAGGGATCGCCCGGCATCTGGTCGGGGCGCATGAGGCAGCGGTCAAACACCATGCTCGTGGGGTTCACGTCTTTCACGGCGCCAGCCCAGAGGCACGCCTTGATGCCTTGTCCCTGGGCGTTGAAGTTGCCGAAAGGAACGACCCCGCTTAAGCCCTTTGCATTATCTGCCTGAAGCGCCATATACATTTCGGGGTTGTTCGCATAGCCGCCGGTTGCCACGATGACACCCTTTGAGGCGTTGATGCGCAGGTAGTTTCCGTCCACATCGGAGGCGTAGATGCCGACCACCTTGTCACCTTCCTTGATGAGGCACTCAAGGCCGGTTTCGTACATGAGCGTGGCGTCCTTCTGGGCGAGGAAGTTTTTCTCCACCTGGGCGTAGGTGACACCTTCACCGCTCGCCTCATCTTTACCCGCTTTGCCGTTATCGAGCACAGCACCATGACCAGTCGGCCAGCATTTGTAGTTCGTTTCCTCAGGCGGCATGCTCCACTCGAGGTCGATCTTGCAGAGATCGACGCCATCCACGAGATCGCAGTACCAGTCAACCGCCTCGGCGGAATGGTCGGTCCAAAGGCGATGCAGGTCGTAAGATGAGTTATTGAGGGAATAATGAACGAGATCGGTGGCGATCTCGAGCGGATCGATGGTCACATTGGCTTCCTTCTGCTTGCGTGTGCCCACGCCGCCGATGGCGGAACCGCGCAGGCCCGTGCCAACGTTGTATTTCTCGATGAGAAGCGTTTTAGCGCCCTCCATGGCGGCGAAGTTCGCGGCAACAAGGCCAGAACAGCCGGCGCCGATGACGAGCACCTCGGTGTCGATCGTCTCTTTGCAATCGGCATCGGTGATCGCAGGCGGTTCGCCGAGCCACGCAGGATAGACGCTTTCGGTTGTAGTAGCCGAGGCGGTGGTCTCCGCAGCGGGTGTGGATTCGTTCGACTGAGACGAACTGCTGGCAGAAGGTGCGCAGCCCGCCAAGCCAAAAGCGGTCGCAGCGCCAGCGAATAAGGCTCCACTTAAGAACTTACGACGATCCATCTCGTAATGCTTGCTCATGGGGATTCTCCTCTCTCCGTGCGTTCTCGCGCACGTTCCCACATTTCCCATTTCGTTCTCAATTTCTCCCGAGAAGGCGCGGGCTTTTATTACTTCGCCTTGCGCTTACGGGTATGAACGCAGTATGGGCGGCGAGGAGATCTTCCGCCATCGTGCTACTTTGGTATTTTTCAGAGAAAACGCCTCTACAAACCTCACGTCTTTCACGTGAACCGAGTATCACGTGAGCTTATTTCAGCACGTGGATGATGTCTTGGGATGAGGTTTTGCGAGAAACCCGCAACCCCCTCGCCGGTCTTTTCTCTGGCATCTATCATCCTATGATGCTAACATTTCATATGCGTTCAGAGTATGTCTATCGTACGAGGAGGGTAATTACCATGCGCAAACTTCTGACCGTTTTCACCGTCGTCATCGCCGTTGCGTTTTCTGCGCTATGCCTTGGCGCTTGCAATCAAGCACCGAGCGCTGAGCAGCAGATTCGCAGCTCATTGAGTCAAGAACTGGATACCGTGAAAAATCTTGACCCGAGCATTGTCGAAGCTATGGAGCAAGGTCTTATGTCGAGCGCCGATCTGACCGAATACGGCATCGATACCCAAGAATTCGTCAAATCCTATCTTGAGGGCTTCAACTACACGATCGATAACATTACGGTTGATGGCGACAGCGGTGAGGCAACCATAACCATCACCTGCAAGAGCCTCTCTGATTTTCAAACGAAAATGCAAGAAGGGGCAGCCGCATTGGTTGAGGACATGACAAACGGAAACATTCCCGAAGATACGAATGCGGCGGTTGGGGAAGTTGCAATGGAAGCCCTCCAACAGACGGAGCTTGCGCAGACTGAACCGATCACCATTGATTACAACCTCGTAAATGGTACGTGGCAGCCGAGCCTTTCCGCTTCGAGCGTTTTGAGCATCGCCCTCACGGAGCTGTAAGCGTTACGATTCAACAAGTTGAGGAATAGAACGGTGGGTCTGGAAATCGGGCCCACCTTTGTTTGTCGTGCACCTGACATAGGCAGGTTTCTAACGAGTGAAAGTTCCGACGGCACGCCCCACTCTTCATCGTGGTAGGTCTTCACGACATCATTCGCCAACGACCAATCGCATTGCCCCATAATTATCTCCTGGCTCTTATCTGGAATGCATCTTTCTGTGATGCTAACATTTGAAGATAACGGAAATATAACTAACGTTTAAGGAGACAGATAGATAATGGCGAGGAGCTTCATCGATCTGTTTTCTGGCGCGGGAGGCTTATCAGAGGGCCTTGTGAACGCCGGGTTTCAGGGTTTATATGCTAATGAGATAAAAGAAACTTACGCGAACACCTATGCAAAGAATCACGTTGATACGTTCGTTGAGGCAAAAGATATTCGTGATGTAGATGCGAAATCAGTGATGAAGCATCTTGGTATTAAGAAAGGGCAGCTTGATTTACTGGCTGGTGGCCCGCCATGCCAAGGGTTTTCTATAAATGCGCCGGTGCGTAGCACGAACGATAAACGAAACCATTTATTCAAAGAGTATCTACGTTTCGTAAAAGAAATGTCACCAAAGATAGTTTTGATCGAAAATGTACCAGGGCTAGTATCGTTTGAAAGAGGCGCGACGCTTCAAGCCATTCTTGATTCATTAGGAAACCTCGGATATGGAGCCGATGTGCGCATATTAGGTGCAGCTTACTTTGGTGTTCCTCAAATGAGGTGGAGAACCATTATCTTAGGGATTAGAGGCAAAGATCTACCTGCGACCGCTTATCCAAAACCAACACATCACGCTATCTTAAAGGCAAACTTCACTGCGAGCTTCAACGGAAAGAACATTCTTCAGCAGCCGTCTTGCGCGTTTGGCTCTTCATTCATTACAGTGAAGCAAGCTATTGGCGATTTACCTCCACTTAAAAACGGGGAAAAAGGTATACCTGTCAAAGATTACGAATGCGATGCGCAATGTAGTTATCAAAAGCGAATGCGAATAGGAACGCAGGGTGTGTATAATCATGAAGCTCCACGCCTTTCGAAGATAAACATAGAGCGATTGCAGTACATCAAACCGGGTGGCAATTGGTCGGATATACCTTATGAACTTTTGCCTAATGGGATGCAGAAAGCAAGGAAAAGCGATCACACAAAGAGATATGGTCGGGTTGATCCTAATGGATTGGCTTCGACAATCTTGACGAAATGTGACCCACATTGGGGAGCCTTTTTTCATTACAACCAAGATAGATCGTTCACAGTTCGCGAGGCGGCAAGAATTCAGTCATTTCCGGACCATTATGTATTCGGAGGAAGTCAGGCGGATCAATTCGCTCAGGTGGGCAATGCGGTTCCCCCGATCTTAGCCGAAGCTATTGGGAAATCAATTTTACCCATGTTGGAGGTAATGGATTAATGGCGGGTTATATTGCAGACTTTTTCTGTTATAGAGCAGAAGATCATTCTGATCTAGCAATAAATCAGGCTTTAAGCCAAATATGTCCGATATTGGGAACGGTTTGTATTAAGCGCCTCGGTCGAAGTCAGGAAATCTCGGGAGTTTGTGCCGTTAGGCAGGTGACGAGCGGATCGCCTAATACTATTTGTTGTCCTATAAGGCTATATGCTGATGACTACAAAATTCTAAAGATCATTTCGCAAAAAGCATTTGGAAAAACACTTAATCTTTATTCAGGAAAAGAAGCTGTCAAGCGTGCAAGAGAAGAAAGAGGCGCAATAGCCGTATTTGGTCATGGCTGGGGTGGTGAATTGCAACTACCACAAAGAAGTGGAATAGGTTCGTATTCAGTTGATTGGATATTGGCGAAACTTGACGAAGAGGGTTGTCTTGAAGAAATTAGCGCTATTGAAGTGCAAACTATAGATACAACTGGAAATTATCATGCGAGCAGAGATGCCTTACTCGATAATAGGGAAATGGTAAAAAGTACGGTTGGATTGAATTGGGAGAATGTATCGAAGCGAATCTTGCCGCAAATAATCTACAAAGGACAGGTATTGCAACGAGAAACACTTTGCAAAACCGGATTATACTTTGTGTGCCCTCAACCAGTCTTCGATAGAGTAATTGCGCGTTTAGGAGGAAAACTAAATCTGCCAGAATTTCCGGCTGGACAACCCGGAACAGTTCACTTTTTTAGCTACGACTTTGATAAAACTACAGAACTTAACGATGGAGAGATGGTTCCACTCGTTTTTCAAGAAGAATATTGTACGGCGATACATAAAGTTCAGGAAGCATTTGCAAATATAGCTTTACCCAAAAGCGAAATATATCGCTCAGCTATCGAGAGAGTGCTTTATGGCGAATCGCAATATAGAGCTATTCGTCTGTAATTGATCCTAATAAATCAAATATAGCTAAGCTGCGTTAGAAGGGCTGCATGGTGAAGGCGATTTCGAACGATTCGTCGGGTTGAAGGATTCGCATGCCGCGCTTGTGGGCAAGTACGTCGTCCTCATCGGTGCCGGTGGCGCAGCCCGTCCATGGCTCCACGCAAACGAAGGGCGCATCGTTGGGTGCCGACCAGCTGCCGCAATAGTCGAAGCCAGGGAATGCGACGCGCACGCCGTGGCCGGTTTTCGTACCGCGCAGCGTGATCGTGCGGTCGGGCACATCGTGGAAGATGATCGTGTCGATGTCGTAGGTGCGATGCGTGAGCGGCAATACGTTGGAGTTCTCCACCACGGAGAACAAATCGTTCCAATCGATGAGATGATCGGCGTTCAACGTCGGCGACTTATACGTCCATGGCTGGGTGAATTCGAGACGATAATCTTCGAAGTGTTCGTCGGATGCCGGGTCAAGCGGAACGTTGAAGCCCGGGTGTCCGCCGATGGTAAACGGCATCGGTGCCTCATCGTTGTTCACGACACGATAGCGCTGCTCCACCGTGTCGTCGGGAAAGATCGTGAAAGTGGTGAAGAGGGTGAAACGATAGGGATAAACTGCGAGCATCTCGTCATTCGATGTCAAGCGGAAAGCAAGCTTGCTCGCGCTTTTCTCGATGAGGTGGTGCGGGTAGAGCCGCGCGATGCCATGGAGTTGCAACGGGGCGGGGCCGTTGTCGGTTTCGGCGCGGTTGTTACGCAAAAAGCCGATGTTCGGGAATAACGTAGGGGAGCGGTAGTCCCAGTAGCGCGGGTCGCCCTGCCAGAGATATTCGATGCCATGGAACTTCAAGCTTTGCATCTCGGCACCCAGTTCCGCAACCGCAATCTCGAGACCGGTTTCCCCGATGGTGTGCTTCGGCGATGCGGCAAGTTCCTCCAGATGAGTTGTCATAGCTCCCCCTTGTTCGTACCTTGGTTACCTTGGCTCCCCGCCTCGGTTTGTCCCAAAAAGAAACGCGCCCCTTATTATAAGAGGCGCGTCCGCTTTCTCAGTACTTAAAATTGCTTTAATCGATCTCATCAAGCGAGAAATTGTCGCGCCCGAGCTTGGGCTCTTTGCCCGCTTTGATCTGCGCACGGTAATCCGCCGTTGCGGTGAACACCACATCGGAGGAGGAATTGAGCGCGGTCTCGCAGGAATCCTGAACGACGCTGATGATGAAGCCGATCGCGATCATCTGGGAAGCCACATCGCCGGTTATGCCGAAGAGCGAGCAAGCGAGGGGGATGAGCAAAAGCGAGCCGCCCGCAACTCCCGAGGCGCCGCATGCGGAAACGGCAGCCAAAACGGAGAGGATGATGGCGGTGAATGGATCCACCGGAATGCCGAGCGTATGGCAAGCGGTCATCGTCATCACCGTGATGGTGACGGCGGCGCCAGCCATGTTGATCGTGGCGCCCAAGGGAATCGAGACCGAATAGTTGTCGGGGTCGAGGCCGAGCTTGCGGCAGAGCTCCATGTTGACAGGGATGTTCGCTGCCGAGCTGCGGGTGAAGAACGCGGTGATACCGGAGTCCTTCAAGCAGCGCAGGATGAGCGGATAGGGATTACGATGCACGAATACATAGACAAGGACCGGGTTTGTGACGAAGGCGATGAAGAGCATGCAGCCGACGAGCACTGCCATGAGCACACCGTAGTCGATGAAGATCTCGAGACCGTTCTGCGAAACCGACGCATAAACGAGGCCCATGATGCCGAAGGGGGCGAGGCTGATGACCCAGCGCACGACCTTCGAGATGGCGTCAGACACGGCTCCGAACACGTCTTTCGCATTCTGGCTTGCCGCACGTAGCGCGATGCCGAGGACGACGCCCCAGGCGAGGATGCCGATGTAGTTGGCATTTGACAGGGCATCGACGGGGTTCGAGACGATATTCATGAGCAGCGACAAGATGACCTCGCCGATTCCCTGGGGCGCCTCACCCGTCTCTACGGGTTGCACGAGCTGCACCGTCGTGGGGAAGATGAAGCTTGCGGCAACGGCGACAACTGCGGCGATGAACGTCGAGAGAATATAGAGCACGATGACCGTTTTCATCGATCCGGCGGTCTTTGCATTGCAGAGTGCGCTGATCACAAGGAAGAAAACGAGAATCGGCGCGACGGCCTTCAGCGCGCCGGTGAAGAGCGACCCGAAGAGGATGAAAAGCTCGTTGAAGAACGACACGACGGGTGCCGTTTGGAGCGGATCTGCGAGAAGCGGTTTGAAGATGACGGCGATGATGGCGCCGATGATGAGCCCGATCACGATACGAAGGATCAGGCTCGTGTCGTTGTACTTTTTTACAACATCTTTAAAACCCATGGAAACCTCAATTCCCCCTAAAGCGAATCAATTCGCCCCGATTTTAGCGATATGTGCGGAAAATCGCTTTAGCATGATGGAGGAGGGGGCGTGATACGCGGGTGTTCGGCAGCACCGAAGGCGGCAGCACTGAGGGTGGCGGGATAAAACAAAGCAGGCCAGCCGCGTGAATCGTGCTGACCTGCTCATCGATTATGGTGGGCGCTACAAGATTTGAACTTGTGGCCTCTTCCGTGTCAGGGAAGCGCTCTCCCCCTGAGCTAAGCGCCCATAGTTCAAGTCGCATCTTTTGTGCAACTCGAAGCAACGCGTTATAATAGCAGATCGCTGGCGACGCGAAAAGACGATCTTTAAAATTGCTTCTTGCGCGGTCTTTTACAATCAATTATCATAACGCCTTGCCATGCGGACATGGCTCAGCTGGTAGAGCACCACCTTGCCAAGGTGGGGGTCGCGGGTTCGAACCCCGTTGTCCGCTCCAGAAAACTTACAGGGGAAACGTGATGTTTCCCCTTTTTGATATGCTTGAGGGAAGGTCAGGATACGTCGTGGCGTTCAGGGAGAGCAAAGAGGAGCGCGATCGCAAGCGCGCTGAGAATAGCCTGAAGAGCGAAGGTCGGCGACTGCAATCGCGGGAACACTTCATCGTTTTGGGCATCCGCTATTACGCGAAGTACTATCTTCTCCTCTGGGTCGGGGCCGTGGCGTTTTCGCTTGCCTTCATTCCGGCGCTTGAGGAGATTGTGAATTACGATTTTACCCGCTTCTTCGCGGGCACGACGCTCACGATCTCGATCACCACGATCACGCTTGCGCTTCCGACGGCGCTCAATATCATTCTTGATCGTTATTCGAAATACACGAACCGCTATATCATCAACATCCTCGTACAACGCTTTCCGATATCGCTTCTGACGCTTTCTGCGTTCACCTCGCTGATCGTGTCGATTTCCGTGGCGAGCGGTGTGCTTGGAAACTATTTCATCCCTACGGGAAGCTCAACGATTGCGGCGGCGCTTCTGCTCATGATCTATTGGGCCGGCGTTTGCATCGTGTACCTTTTCATCGTTATCGAGAAAATGGTTTATTTCGTGGTGAATGCGCCGGAGGCCGTGCTTGAAAAGCTTGAGTTCGGCGTTTACAACGCCTTGGATCTGAGCAACAAGGAACAATACGCCCACTTTCGCAGTCAGCTTGCCTCAATCAACGATATCGCGGCAACGCTCGTCGAGCAATCGACCGGCCGCGATGTGGTGATTATCAGATGCCTCGATGCGCTGCGTTCCATTCATCGCCTCTATTTGGCGAAAAGCATTCCGGAAACCGACATTGAAAAGCGCAAGCTCGATTTCAAGGCGGTCCATGCGGTCAACCAAGAGCTTGTGCGCATTTACCGTGCGGCGGCGACGGCAAAAAACGAGCATGCGACGCTTTCGATTGTCAACACCTGGTGCCTTATGGTGCTTGATGCGGTGGAGGCGGGGGCCGATAATCTCTACATCGCCGAAATGATGAACAAGATCCAGCGCTTCCAATCCTATGCGGAGACCTCATTTGTTGAGGTGATTGAGGAGCAGGTGTACACCGATTGGTATTTTCTCCTTGCCGGCCAGCTTCAGGATTTCGCGGGTTCGGTCATGCCCTTCACGCGCATCGCATCGGTACGAGAGCTTTCTGCGGCCCTCCGAAGGATCACGACGAACAACGAGGAAAATCTCTTCCTCCACTTTATGCGCACTGCCTCGAACACCGACCTTGATATCAACCTCGAGGGTTTAAATCGCATCTGGTTGGGTCTGCTCGATCGGTCAGTGCTTATCTATTTAACATGGCTCATTGAAAACGAACCGCACGATGTGACGGTGTATCTCAATTATCTGCGAATCTATTCCTCTCGCAGAAGCAATTGGATGCGTTCAGTCATCAGCGACACGCCTGAGCGGGTCAATGCGCTTTTGCAGCTCAGCATCGTTGCGGAGTCATTCGAAAGCGCTCGAAGCGAACGCGATCTTTCCTCACTTCGCTCTTATGCTGAGGAATTGGAGGATACGGTTCGCACTCATGCGGTGGAGAAACCCGGCGGACATGCCGTCAGCATTATCGATGAGGCCGAGGATATGAATGTGGGGCGCTCGGAGACGGTTTCGGTGGTTACGAAGCTCGTTGCCGACCAAGGGTTGCCGGTTCCTGCGCCGCTCGACGAGGAGAAGCGCAAGGAAGTGCAAACGCAGACAGCGAACATGACCGATAACGATCCGCGCCTTTTGGATAGCACCTCGGCGATGATGGGGCTTCCCGTTGTGGATGGCAATGAGGAGCAGGAGCCCTCTCGCATCTTGGCCTATCTTGTCTTCTTCACGAACGCGCATGTTACGCGAGCAGATCTTGATGCAGACTCGTGGCTCGCTGATCAGATATTCGAGCAGGGTGCGCGATTGAAAGAGCAAGCCGAACGGGATGCGGCCCTTGCTCACAAGGCAGCGCTCGCCAACGGAGCCGCAGGCGCGAACGTATTTGACATAATTGGCGATTAACCTTCCGGCGCTCATCGGAAGAACGCAGAACTGCGGCGCCCATCGGGAAGACGTAAAAACCGTGGTGCCGTTCGGAAGAACGCAAAGCCGTGGTGCGGGCGAAAGGACTTGAACCTTCACGAGTTTCCCCACCAGAACCTAAATCTGGCGCGTCTGCCTATTCCGCCACGCCCGCACATTCACATAAAGCGTATCGCTTGCCGCGTTCTCGTGCCGCTCGTATCATAGCAGAGCGAGCGCGTGTCCGGATAGAGAAGCCTTATCGGATTGGATGCCGAAGCATCATCGTTGCAATGTTTTGTTCCCATAAACGATTCCGATCAATTGAAAGAACTTCGTGGATATTGCAGACTTTCGCCGCACAAAAACGACCCGGCGCGTTTATTCGGCTTTCGTTAGGGTATTATGTGAGTTTGGCAGTTTAGAGGGGAATACGTTCTCGGCTGTCGAGAAGAGACAATATATGATGGAGGATGAATACGTGGAAACGAAAGTCGAATCGTTGGAAAACAACCGAGTGAAGGTAGAGGCAACCATCGACGCCAGCGATGTCGATCGTCGCATGAACCAAACTTATAAAGATTTTGCGCGCCGCTATCGCTTTCCGGGATTTCGCCCGGGCAAGGCCCCGCGTCCGGTGATCGATAGCGCTCTCGGTGCCGATGCGATCCGCGCAACCGTAACGGAAGCGCTCATCAATGAGATGTATCCGAAGATCATCGATGAGGGCAATATCTTCCCGATCGGAAAACCTGTCTTTGGCAACCCGGATTCGATGATCGAGGCCGGCAAGCCCTATATCTTCGACTTCACGATCGAGGTGAAGCCCGAACTCGAGCTTTCGTCCTACGATGAGGTGGAAATCGAGCTTCCGCCCGCCGAGACGACCGACGAGGAGATCGAACTCGAGATGCAGGGCTTCCTTGAGCATTACGGCGAATATCAGGATGAGGAAGATGCGGCGACGATCGCCGAGGACAATTATCCGGAGATCGCGTTGAAGGCCACCAATGCCGCCGGTGAGTCAATTGCGACCATCGATACCGAAGGGCGCATCTACCACATAGGAAGCGGTTTGTTCCCCGAGGCCTTCGATAGGGAGATCCTCGGCATGAAGAAGGGCGATACCAAGAAATTCGCCCTAGAGGTGCCCGAGGATGACGCTTCGCCGATGACCGTGGGATATGCAGGCGCCACCATCGATCTGGAAGTGAAGTGCAATGTGGTGAAGAAGCGTGTGCTGCCCGAGCTTACCGACGAGTGGGTGAAGGATACCATGGGCTTCGATTCCGTTGACGATCTGCGCGAGGGAATTGCCTCTTCGTTGAAGAGCCAGAAGGATATGGTCATTCCGCGCATGAAGGAAGGGGCCTGCCTGATCGAGCTTGCCGATCGCGTTCAGGGCGATGTGCCGGATTCGATGGCCGAAGAGGAGGAAAGCCGTCTTCTGCAAGATTTCTTCACCCAGCTTCAGCAGCAGGGGACGAGCTTCGATACGTATCTGCAGCAGCAAGGGCTTACGAGCGACGGCTTCAAAGAGGATGTGAAGAAGCAGGCGATCGACAACGTGAAGCAGGAGCTTGCGCTGGATGCATGGGCGCGCCATTTCGGCATGGAGGCGACCCCTGAGGAGATTTCGGACGAATTCGTTATCGCGGGGATCGAAAATCCCGCGCAGGCCGAGAAGGAATGGCGTGAGGAAGGACGAATCCACCTTGTTCGCGAAGGCGTGCTTCGAGCGAAGGCGATGCGCGATGTGATGGACAAGGCGAAGGTGACCGAGGTCGCTTTCGGCGATCGCGATACGGATGAGAAGGAAAAGGACGAAAAGAAGCCCGAGAAGGCCTCTTCTCGTAAGACGGCAACGAAGAAAAACTCTGCTGCCAAGCAGGAATCCTCTGAGGAGCCGAAAGCTGAAGCAGATGCAGAAGCGGCGACAGCAGAAGCGGCGACCGAGGAAGAGGCAAAATAGCCAAGCAAACGAAGGAAAAACGCGACAAGGGAGAGCATATGAGCATATTACGAGCAAACAACGCCTTAATACCCTATGTTATCGAGCAATCTCCACGTGGCGAGCGCAGCTACGACATTTATTCACGCTTGCTGAATGATCGCATCATCTTCTTGGGCGAGCAGATCGACGATCATGTTGCGAACTCGGTGGTGGCGCAGCTCCTGCATCTGGAGAGCGCTGATCCTGATAAGGATATCTCGCTTTACATTAACTCGCCGGGCGGCTCGGTGACTGCCGGTCTCGGCATCCTCGACACGATGAATTTCATTAAATGCGACGTATCGACGATCTGCATCGGTGAATGCGCTTCGATGGCCGCCGTTCTCCTTTCAGCCGGCGCTCGCGGTAAGCGTATCTGCCTGCCGAACTCGATGGTTCTCATCCATCAGCCATCAGGCGGTGCACAAGGCCAGCAAACCGAAATCGCCATCGTGGCGGATTTCATGCTGAAAACGCGCCAGCGCCTGAATAAGATCCTCGCTGATAACACGGGGCAGACCCTCGAGAGGATCCAGCTGGACACTGAGCGCGACAATTACATGACCGCCGAGGAAGCAAAGGCATACGGGCTGGTCGACGAAATCATTGCGCACCATGGCGTGGCAGCCGACAGTCAACCCCGTGAGAAAGAGTGACGAATGCCGCAAAACGGAGGCTTTGGAGGCTTTGACGACGAGATCCACTGCTCGTTTTGCGGGAGACCGCGAAGCATGGCGGAGGAGCTCATCGCCGGCCCCGACGGCATCTATGTCTGCGACGATTGCATAGCGGCTTGCGCAAGCGGGCTGCTGCACGATATGGGGCTGCGATTTCTTGAGAAGGGTAATATTGCGAACGAGCTGACCGAGCTGATCGTTGACGCGAGCAGCCAGGCCCAAGAAGATCAGGCGTTTAAAAGCGATCGCCCTCTGCAAGGCGATGCCCATTTCGAAATACCCCAGCAGCCGTTTAGGATGCCATGGGAGAGCGCTGCGGAAACGTCCGGATTTCAGCAAGCCGAGCGCGGTGGGGGAAAGCCGAATCGGCGCGCATCCAAACGGCGCCGTGGCGGAGAAGCACCCGCGCAGGAAGCGCTTGATCAAAATGCTCCCAGCCCCGAGGAAGTGCTGCGCGCTCTTCCGAAGCCGCGCGAGATATATGAAAATCTTTCGGAGCATGTGGTCGGGCAGGAAGAGGCGAAGCGAGCGCTTTCCGTTGCCGTCTACAACCACTATAAGCGCATCAGCCTAGGTGCCGGCATCCATGAAGGGGATGTTGAGCTTTCCAAGAGCAACATCATGCTTTTAGGCCCGACGGGCTCGGGAAAAACGCTTCTTGCGCAGACGCTTGCCCGAACGCTTCGCGTCCCCTTTGCCATTGCCGATGCGACAACGCTTACCGAAGCGGGATATGTCGGCGAGGATGTGGAAAACATCCTTTTGAAGCTTATCACGGCGGCGGATTACAACATTCCGCGCGCCGAAATCGGGATCGTCTACGTTGACGAGATCGACAAGATAGCCCGCAAGGCGGAAAATCTTTCGATAACTCGTGACGTTTCGGGCGAAGGAGTGCAGCAAGCGCTGCTGAAGATCGTTGAGGGTTGCGATGCGAGCGTTCCCCCCCAAGGTGGACGTAAGCATCCCCAGCAGGAGCTTATCCCGATTAATACGACGAATATTCTCTTCATCCTTGGCGGTGCTTTCGTTGGCTTAAGCGACATCATCGGGCAACGCATCGGAAAGCGCACCCCCGGCTTTACCGCCGAGCTTCCCGCATCGCGCAAAGTGGAAGAGGCAGAGCTGCTCTCGCAGGTGCTTCCCGAGGATTTGCATAAATTCGGCATGATTCCCGAATTTATCGGGCGTATTCCGGTCATCGCCTCGCTCTCTGAGCTTTCCGAGGACGATCTCGTTCGCATTTTAACCGAACCTAAGAATGCTCTTGTGAAGCAGTATCGGCGCATGTTCGAATTCGAGAATTCCGAATTGCAATTCGAAGAGGATGCTTTGCGCGCTATCGCGCATGAGGCGGCCGATCGCGGCACGGGAGCGCGCGGCTTGCGTTCTATCTGCGAACGCGTGCTGCTTGACGTGATGTACGATCTGCCCGAAATCGGAAAGGCGACGAAGGTCGTTGTGCATAAAAGCGATGTGGAAGGCGAAACCACGCCAGAGGTTGCTGTCCTTGAGGCAGGAGAGGGTGCATAGATGCCAAATAACGAACAACGAAACGAAGCAGAGCCGAAAACGGCATCGAAACCGACCACGGACTATTGCTTTGCCGATGTAGAGCGCCCGCTTTTCCTCGCATGGAAGGAAGCGGGGTATTTTCAACGAAGCGCCGGGCATGGTGAGCATAAAGATGAATCATATACCGTCGTCATTCCGCCGCCCAATATCACGGGCGTTTTGCATATGGGGCATGCCTTAAACGATACGATCCAGGATGCCTGCATCCGCCATGCGCGCATGCAGGGTTATCGAACGCGTTGGATTCTCGGCACCGACCATGCAGGCATTGCGACGCAAACGAAGGTCGATAAGCACCTCGCTGAGCAGGGGATCAATCGTCGTGAAATAGGCCGCGAGGCTTTTTTGGAAGCTTGCCAAGAATGGCGCCGCGATTACGGCACGCGCATTGTCAACCAGATCGCCCAGATGGGCTGCTCGTGCGATTATGCGGATGAAAAATTCACCATGTCGCCGGAGTTTTCCGCAGCGGTTCGCAAGGTCTTTGTCGACTGGTACCACAAAGGGCTTATCTATCGTGGAAAGCGCATCGTGAACTGGTGCCCGAGCTGCACGACGGCTATTGCCGATGATGAGGCGGAATATGAACCTGAGCAGGGAAAGCTCTGGTATCTGCGCTATCCGCTGAAGAACCCGCGGCCCGATCGCGAATACCTCATCGTCGCGACGACGCGGCCGGAAACGATGCTCGGCGATACGGGCGTTGCCGTAAATCCGAAGGACGAGCGATATAAAGATCTCATCGGGGAAACGGTTGTTTTGCCTATCGTCGATCGTGAGATCCCTATTTTTAGCGATTTTTACGTTGATGCGGAATTTGGCACGGGCGCAGTGAAGGTGACGCCGGCGCACGATCCGAACGACTTCGCTATGGGGGCCCGTGCCGGCCTTGAGACCATCAATATCCTTGATGAGACGGCCCATGTGGTGGAAGGTTACGGCCAATTCTCGGGTATGAGCAGGGAAGAGGCTCGTAAAGCCGTCGTTGCGGCATTCGAACGACTCGGGCTTTTGGATCATATCGAAGATCACGACCATTCGGTGATGCATTGCTATCGTTGCCACACCGCACTTGAGCCTTGGCTTTCCGAGCAATGGTTCGTGGCGGTTGACGCGCTGAAACGCGCAGCTGCTGCACCTGTCGAGGATGGCGAGATCGAGTTTTTCCCCGCACGCTGGAAGCAGGTTTACCTCGATTGGCTGGAAAACCTCAAAGATTGGTGTATTTCGCGTCAGCTCTGGTGGGGTCATCGCATTCCGATGTATTACTGCGACGCATGCGGCTGGATGGATGCAAGTGTGGATGAAGTGGAAGCTTGCCCTGTATGCGCAGCGCCCGTGCGTCAAGACGAGGATGTGCTCGATACGTGGTTTTCCTCGCAGCTTTGGCCGTTTGCGACGCAGAGCTGGGCATCGGATGGCAATGCCTCGTCTGAACTGGTGAATTATTATCCAACGCAGATGCTTTCCACGGCACGCGACATCATGGGGCTTTGGGTGGCGCGTATGGTGATGGCTTCCGAATACTGCACGGGAAAGATACCCTTCGAGCAGGTGATCATCCATCCCACCGTTATGGGTGCCGACGGCAAGCCGATGAGCAAATCTCGCGGAAACGGCATCGATCCCCTGAAGCTTATGGAGGATTATGGCGCCGATGGCATGAGGTTCGGCCTGCTCACGCAGGTCACCGGCTCACAAGCCATTCGATTCGACGAACAGAAGATCGAAACAGCGCGCAATTTCGCCAACAAGATCCGCAATGCCGCCCGTTTCGTCATCATGAACCTCGGCGGATTCGAAGCGGGGGAGCCTGAGCCGAAGACACTCGCCGATCGTTGGATTTTCTCGCGCTTGGCGGGCTTGGTAGAAACAGTGGATGACGCATATACGACCTACGATTTCGGCGAGATGACACGGGCGCTCAACGGGTTTTTCTGGAACGAATTCTGCGATTGGTATATCGAGTTTTCAAAAGGAAGGCTTCGCGAGGATGCGGACCCCGCCGATCGCCTTGCATGCCAACGCAATCTTGTTTTCGTGCTCGACCAAGCGCTTCGGCTGCTTCATCCCATAATGCCGTTTGTGACTGAGGCGATCTATCAGGAACTGCCGATTCCGCATGAGAACGAGCCGATGCTCATCGGCGCTTCGTGGCCGGAAGCAGGGCGGCTCGCGGGATTTCGCGATGCGGAAGCCGAGCGCGCGATATCGCTTGTGTGCGAGGTCGTGAGCGCCATTCGTTCGACACGCGCCCGCTATAAGATCGGGCAGCGCGTGCCAT
>CANQTB010000006.1 GCA_947626665.1 uncultured Eggerthellaceae bacterium | reverse complement strand
ACTTCCGCGACATTGCCGAGCACTCGATATGCCAGCCGGGGCGTCCTTTCCCCCACGGAGAATCCCATGAGGGCTCGCCGGGCTTCGCCGCCTTCCAGAGCGCAAAATCGAGCGGATCGCGCTTGCGGTCTTCGAGGCCCTGCCCGTCGGCAGCCAGCTCACGGTGGCCTGCTTCCATATCCTCGATATTGCGGCCGGAGAGAGCACCGTAATCCCCATACGAGCGAACGGAGAAATAGACGTCGCCATCCACCTCGTAGGCGTGTCCGCGCTCGACAAGCTCGCTCACAAGCTCGAGCATCGATTCGATCTCCTCGGTCGCCTTCGGGCGAATATCGGGATCAAGCACGCCGGCGGCATGCATATCGTCGATGAACGCCTCAGTATATTGCTCGGCGATGTCAGCGGCGGTAGTGCCCTCTTCGCGGGCACGGTTGATGATCTTGTCGTCAATGTCGGTGATGTTCTGGACGAATGTCACGTCGTAGCCACGCCACGTCAGGTAACGGCGGATCGTGTCGAACGCGAGGAAGGTGCGGGCATTGCCGATATGGATGCGGTTATACACCGTGGGGCCGCAGACATACATGCTTACTTTGCCCTCTTCGCGAGGGATGAAATCAACCTTTTTCCGTTGCTTCGTGTCGTAGAGTCGAATCATGACCATCTCCTTCTTCAGAATGCCACGATTGTAACACTACGCAAGCGCTCGGCATGAACCTTTTCGCGAAGGGGCGACGGGTAAGCTTTTTGTCGGACAGGTTCGCCAGTGAGAAAGCGAGAGCGTTTCCGGTGCTTCAGATTCCCCCGCCGCACGGCTGAGTGTGCTCTGCACACGAAGGCAAGCGCACAAGGGGGAAGATGGAGCGCCCGAAACGCCCGCAGCGTCAACATGTTCCGCCGTTTGGATAAAACGGCGGAACTAAATTAGCAGTAAAAGAGAATGTCGTTGTAAGTCGGGTATGGCCAGCGTTCGCTTCCGACCTCAACCTCCATCTCGTCGACGACAGTACGCAGTTTCTCCATGGCGGGGATAACCTCGTAGGCGCTCACGTTGGCACGTTCTTGCTGATCCTCGATCGTCTTCGCCTTCTGCTGAGCCGCATCAAGCGTCGCAAGATGGACGTTGATCTCATCCACGCCGTCGAGCAGCTTCTGCAGACGCTTCGTTTGGTTGTCGAGCTTGGTTTCGGGAAGCACATCGCGAATGGCGATCATGTTCGAAGCGATGTCGCCGGCGAAATCGTTGATCGCAGGCAGAATCGTGCGGCGCACCATGCTCATCATCGTCGCGGCTTCGATGTTGATGAGCTTGTTGTATTTCTCAAGCTTCACCTCATAACGGCTGCGTACCTCGGTTTCTGAAAGAACGCCGAACTCCTCGAAAAGCGCGATCGATTTCGGTGCCACGAAACAAGGCAGTGCATCCGCCGTCGTGCGGTTGTTTGCCAAGCCACGCTTTTCGGCCTCGATCGGCCATTCGTCGGAGTAGCCGTTGCCGTTGAAGATGATGCGTTGATGGTCGCGCAGGGTCTTCTTGATGTAGCCGATCGCTGCATGCTCAAATGCCGCGCCTGTCTTGCCCTCCATCTCGTCGGCGAATTCCTTGAGCGATTTCGCCATCGCGGTGTTAAGCACCATATTGCAGTCGGAGAGATTAACCGAAGAGCCGGGCATACGGAATTCGAACTTATTGCCGGTGAAGGCGAAGGGGCTTGTGCGGTTGCGGTCGGTGTTGTCGATCAGGAAGCTCGGAAGCACATCAACGCCGAGATCCATGGAAACGCGATCGGCGCTTTCGTATTCAGTGTCGCTGATGAGCGCATTTACGATGGCATCCAGCTCGTCTCCCAAGAAGATGGAGACGATGGCCGGCGGCGCTTCATTCGCACCCAAGCGGTGGTCGTTGCCCGCCGAGGCAACGGTCATGCGCAGAAGCTCTTGGTATTCATCAACCGCTTGAATGACGCCCGTCAAAAAGACGAGGAAGCGGAGATTCTCCATGGGGCTCTCGCCGGGATCGAGCAGATTCTTCTTACCGGCGGAAATCGACCAGTTGTTGTGCTTGCCCGAACCGTTGATGCCCTCGAAGGGCTTTTCGTGCTGGAGGCAAACCAATCCATAATGGGAGGCCAGCAGCTTCATTTTCTCCATCGTGAGGAGGTTCTCGTCGATGGCGCGGTTCGCGTTGGTGAAGATCGGCGCAAGCTCGTGCTGGGCGGGCGCCACCTCGTTGTGCTTCGTCTTCGCCGATACGCCAAGCGCCCACAGCTCGTCGTCAAGCTCCTTCATGAACTCGTTCACCGTTGGACGAATGGCACCGAAGTAATGCTCCTCAAGCTCTTGGCCCTTGCACGGCGCATGACCGAAGAGGGTGCGTCCCGTCATGATGAGATCCATGCGCTGCTCGTAGTCCTTCTCGGAGATGAGGAAGTATTCCTGCTCAGAGCCGACCGTCGTCACGATGCGTTGCGGCTCTTCACCGAAAAGCCCAAGCACGCGGTTCGCCTCAACCTCGATCGCCTTCATGGAACGCAAAAGCGGCGTCTTCTTGTCGAGCGCCTCGCCCGTGTAGCTGCAGAAGGCCGTGGGGATGCAGAGCACCTCGTCCTTGATGAAGGCGTAGCTCGTTGGGTCCCATGCGGTGTAGCCGCGCGCTTCGAAGGTGGCGCGAAGGCCGCCCGACGGGAAGCTTGAAGCGTCTGGTTCGCCTTGGATGAGCTCTTTGCCGGAGAAGCTCATGATCGCACGACCGTCTGACATTGGCTCGATGAAGCTGTCGTGCTTTTCGGAGGTGATGCCGGAGAGCGGCTGGAACCAATGCGTGAAGTGCGTGGCGCCCTTTTCGATCGCCCACTCTTTCATCGCATGGGCGACGACGTTGGCGACCTCGAGGTTCAGCGGTTCGCCCTGCTTGATCGTCTTCATGAGCTGCTTATACGTCGCCGATGGGAGCCGCTCCTGCATCGTATGCTCGTTGAATACCATCGAACCGTAGATTTCAGACACTTTAGCCATGTGCGTTACGCTCCTCACTTCTCGGCTTCGGCCAATTACCCCATGATGCCGCTTTCTGGTCTGCCAACTGTGCGTCACCACGATACCACGGCAATGGCGCTCACGAAACGCGAGCTTGTGCGGTGAACTCACTCGTGCCTTTGGCTCGCTTGGCCTTAGCTCGTTGAGCCATGGCTCGTTGACGCTTCTTGCTCGCAGCCAGCAGTGCGCAGACCCCGTGCGGCATGTTAGCGTTCACGCTATCGGGAAAATGTTTCAAGCAGTTTAAGAGCCGCGCAAATGCATGTTTCCGAAGAAACTTGCTGAGCGACTTTCTTATGATCATACCGATTGTGTGATGCGGAAACCTTTCCTTTTTTCCATAGTTTAAGCAGCCCAGAACACGGGATGATCAACAAGGAAGGGAGTCCGTTCATGGGAACCACATTATCAAGAAGATCATTTCTATCATTAGGTGCTCTCGCAGCTGCAGGCGCCACCGCTGCTGGCCTTTCTGCATGCTCACCAGCTGCATCAGCAAACACGAGCACATCCGCACAGGCACCCGCACAGGCTGAGACGACTGCTTCTGAAACAGCGGGCAACGATTGGCTTGGAACCGCACCCGAAACACCCGACTCTTTCGCTGAGGAAATCGAAGCAGACGTTGTCGTTTGCGGCCTTGGTATTTCCGGTGTATCCGCTCTACGCGCAGCAGCCGAAAGCGGTGCCACTGTTGTTGGTTTCGATAAAGCTGAAGCCACTCGTTCCTCGAACGAAATGAGCGCATACGGCAGCTCGCTTTACGCCAGCCGTTTTCCGGATGTGGCAAAGTTCTGGGAGGGGTCTGAGCCGCTGATCCTGAACGCCGTTTCAGAAGGCTGCCTCTATCGTAATGACATTCGGATCCTCCGTCATTGGATGGACATCAACGGTGACGCTGTAGATTGGTATATTGGCGCGATTCCGGAATCGGAATACTCATTCGGAACCTCAGCAAACGGCAATAAGACAGATCCTGAAGCAGAAATTTCCTGCAAGGAGCCGGTTTATCCTGTTCCTGAGCACTATGATCCGGCAACGGAGAATATGCCCTGCATCCCCGGATCCTTCCGTATATCGGGGCCAAAATTCCTGGAAGCAAATCTCGAGAAGGCAAAAGCCGCGGGAGCACAGATTTACACCTTCACTCCTGTCATTAAGCTTCTCACCGATGAAAGTGGAGCAGTGACCGGTGTCGTTGCGCAGAACCAAGACGGAGAATATATTAAGGCGACCGCTACAAAAGGCGTCATCCTTACAACCGGCGATTTTATGAACAATGAGGCAATGCTTCGTACGTTCCTTCCCGCCGTCCTTGATCAGGGCTATGTCCCCGGAGGACCGGAGAACCTCTACGGCGTCGTTGATGCGAACGGCGAGCCTTGCAACGTAGGCGACGGTCACCGCATGGCTGCCTGGATCGGAGCAAAGATTCAAGACTTTGGTGCCACCATGTCTCATTTCTCAAAATCGAACAATTCTTCGCCCTTTGGAACGCTTCCTTTCCTTATGCTTGATGAAAATGGACAGCGTTTCATGAACGAAGACGTTCAAGGTCAGATGTTTGCCGAGAGAATCCGCCAACTTCCAAATCGACGCTCGATTCTCTTCTTTGACAGCAACTTCTCCAACCAAGCCGCTTGGATGCCCTACGGTCATGGAAAACTCCCCTACACCACTCAGGCGGAAGTCGATAAACGTGTTGAGGATGGCCTTGCCTATACCTCAGACACCCTAGAAGGGCTTCTCGATCAGCTCGAGATAGACAAAGATGCTGCCCTTAAGAGTATTGAGCGCTATAACGAACTCGCGAAACAAGGCGTCGACACCGACTTTGGGAAAGTCGCTACCCGCATGTTCGCCTTGGAGAATCCTCCTTATTATGCGAACTACATGACCCGTGGCGACGATCTTGTGACGATGTGCGGTGTTGTCTCTGACAGCCAATGCCATGCGTACAACACCGATAACGAAATCATTCCCGGGCTATATGTAGCCGGCAATATGCAGGGCTGCAGATTTGCAACGATTTACCCCGAGATTTTCATGGGTTATTCAGTCGCCATGGCAATGGCGTATGGCCGTGAGGCAGGAATAATCGTTTCTGCACTTTAGGATCGAAACTCATCATGCAAGGATTGCGATACCCGTCTGATTTTCGAATCTGGGCGGGTATCGCTCTTTCAATCACGATAGCGTCCAATACTTTTACACTTGTTAGTATTGGAAATAGGGCAAAACTGTTAATGGCGGTTCTCTTATGGGAAAAACAAAGCTTTCGTTTTTCTTCTTCGGGTTGGGCTTTGCCTTTATCTGGAAGGGTTTAACAGCTCCATATGTTTCACCAGGCTTTCAGAATACAATCATTCAAATAGTCGTCGCACTCGCTTTTGTCCTTTTTTGGAAACCGCTTGAGCGATTTAACAAAAACCAACAGGTGATATGGATCGTCGCCGCGCTTTCATCACTCAGCAATATGTGCTTGTTTATAGGTGCTGCCAATCCGGATCTTGCGTACGTCTCCAATCTTGTAAGCGGATTTGCAACTGGATCGTTCATGGCTTTCGTCATTCTCTGGTCTGAGCTATACGTACGTATGAATGCCGTTTCCGCCTGTTATGTCTTTTCAGCGTCCTATATCCTTGGATCAGCAGGCTATTTCATGTTTGCTCTTCTTCCCCAAAGTTTTTATCCCGGCATAACATTGATACTGCCTTTCCTGAGCGCGGCATTTATCACCATCAGCCTCCGATCAACACCGGAGCCAAAAATCTTAAGCAGGCAGAACTCAATGGAGAGTTTTCAGAGCAATAGAGTTATACAAACCACAGCATCGCTCTATCACTTTAAACTCGTTCCCTGGGCTACGCTCATTTCGCTTTCCCTTGTTATCTTTTGTGAAGGATTTATCCGACTTCATACAACGCCGTCGCTCGATCTTTTATCTGCGGGTATTGGTGGATGCATCACAATTATCGTTGTCTTTCTCTTCAACCGGCATTACAGTATCTTTAGTATCTACCGCATCTCCCTTATCGTCGTCATCTCGTGCATCGTTTTCGTTCTTTTAATCTTGGGTTATGGTTTATACTCGCAGATCCTTATCAACGTGAGTTGCACACTAACCATGACCATCTTGGTTCTCATCCTTTGTGACCGTTCTTACCGTTTCGGTGTATCGGTTCTTTTTCTCAACGGAATAGGCCGCTCATTTACGCAGACAATGTTTCTTCTTGGTTCACTTACTGGTATGGGAATTGAAGTAATTACAAACATGCCCAACCACTCTGCTGCCATCATTCTTGCAGCTGCTGCAGTTGCAGCACTTTCATTTATCGTTCTCATGCGGAGCAGTCGCCCAAGCAAAAACGATATCGCCATGCAAACGCCGAGTATTCCGCTGGATCTTTTCGATTTAGAGAGTACTCCGATCTTAAAGAAAACAGGGAACACAAGCGATGCTTCTTCCTCGCCGATTAAATTCAAATCCACTGGATGGCAAACCGAAGATACTCAAATTGAACCTGCTTTATCTTCATCTCAAGACGCATCTGAGTTGCTCCATAGCATCATGCGCCAACGATGCGAGAAAATCAGCGAGGAATACCACCTCTCCGAGCGCGAGTGCGAGGTGCTCTATCTGCTCGCTACAGGAAACTCTGGACGAACTATTCAAGAACTTCTGACTATCTCATATAACACCGTGAAAACCCATATGCAGCACATTTATACCAAACTTGGTATTCACTCACGCAAAGAACTCGAGCTGCTCGTTTTGAGCGATCATGACGAATAGATAACCTCTGCTTGCCTTTCATAAACAACACAACCGTAGCTTCCGCCACTGAATGCCGTTTATGAGGAAGCCTTTTGGTGAGATTTACTGCTTGGCGAGGTCGAGTTCGTAGATGACGAAATCGGTTGGGCCGAGCTCGGGGAAATAGAGCGTATAGGTGCCGAGGTTCTCAAATCCCATCTTTTCGTAAAGCCTTTGAGCGCGAGAGTTATACGTGAGCACATCAAGGCGAATGCTCTTCATCTGCTTGCGGCGTGCTTCTGAGATCGCCGCGTCCATGAGGCGCGTCGCAATGCCCTTTCCATGATGCTCAGGCAAAACGCCGAGCAGTTGCAGCACGCCGATCTCCTCAGCAGCACCCGTCACGCACCACGGAACCGCTTCGGCACCCGGCGCATCCTCATGATTGAGGACGAAAGCGGCGATCACGGGCGAATCGTCCCCATCCTCCGTGCAAAGATACAGCTCACCGGCGTCAAGCGAGGCTCGCAGGAAATCGGGACTCGGATGCTCGGGGCCCCACTTCACGTCGTAGTCGGTGCCCGGCATAAGCTCTATCATCGTGTCGTAAAACGCTTTCACCCGCTCATAATCCGCAGGCTTTCCAGCACGAATCGTCAATTCCGCCATCATTTCTTTCCCATAAAGACACTCAATTTATGAAACGACGCCACCGTTCGGCGCTCCCTCTTGTCTCAACGTTTCAAGCTGTGCTCTCACCGTGCTCTCGAGTTCGTCCATCAAGGGCAAATACTCAAGTCGAATCAGCTCGCAATAATATTCTTGATTCGTTCGCATATAATCATGCGTGCTCAGATTTCGGTTTTTCAGCATAGAGAGCCACTGGTCTTCGTTTCCGATAAGCTCAACCGAATTGGCCTTCTTGATAATATCTCGCGGCGATGGCTTAACATCATCAAAGCCATACCATTCATTCAGAGAATCTTTCATCATCTTCCATGAAATGTCGAAGAGGGAGTTGAACGCATAGATAATCGCCGCCCCATCACGTTTTGTATAGTTCGTCATGAGAGCAACAAATTCCTCGGCATCGCTTTTCGTCCGTAAAAATGAGTCGAAACGATTAGATAAGGGCGACCCAGTCATCCTCGATCTCCTTCAAATGGGGGCACCTTACATCCAAGAGGTCGATAAGAAACACCGTGTCCATGTCTTCGATCTCCTCTTCAAGAGCATCGAAATCGTCACATTCTATCGCGATATCGATATCGCTCGTTCTATTGCCACATCCCCGCGCACGTGAGCCGAACAACCATGCATGGGCATGGTGCTTCTCGCAGATGGCAACTATCGCCGCGAGCGTCTCATCGACCGTCGTGCAAATGACGGTTGGCTGCATTGCTATGTCGAGCGTTGTATACATTGTTCTGCTTAGTTTATCCTATCGATGAAGCCTCTGCCCCTGCGAGCGCCCGTATAGCAAAAAAGTTCCGCCGCTCGGATGAACGGCGGAACCAAAACGCCACGCAAATTTCGAAATCGCGAAATGCAAATCGCTTACGCTCAAAGCCGCAAAAACACGGGCTACTTGAGCGCGAAATGCAGAAACGCAAAACGAAAACTAACGCTTGCTGAATTGCGGACGCTTACGAGCTTTCTTCAAACCGTACTTCTTGCGTTCGACCACACGAGCGTCGCGCGTCAGGAAACCCGCCTTCTTCAGCTCTGAACGATAGTCGCCAGCCTCAAGCAGCGCACGCGAAATACCATGGCGCAGCGCACCGGCCTGACCGGAGATGCCGCCGCCGTTGATGCGCGCGATCACATCAAAATGCCCGATCGTGTCCGTCACCTTAAAAGGCGTCGTCGCAAAGTTGAGCAGCGCCTCACGACCGAAATACTCCACACCGTCGCGCCCGTTGACGGTCACTTTGCCCGTTCCGGGAACCAAACGCACGCGAGCGACAGCGTTCTTGCGGCGACCGGTGCCGTAATACAATGCTTCACCTGCCATCGGTTATCCCTCCAATTCAATCTTACGGGGCTTTTGAGCCATATGCGGATGATCGGGACCGGCATACACCTTGAGCTTTTTGCCCTGCGCGCGGCCCAACGTGTTCTTCGGAAGCATGCCCTTCACGGCGTGCTCGATCACACGCTCTGGATGCTTCTGCATCGCACGTTCGTAGGACTCTTCCTTTAGTCCGCCCGGATAACCGCTGTAGCGGAAGTATTTCTTCTGGCCAGCCTTTGTGCCAGTGACGCGCACCTTGTCGGCATTGATGATGACGACAAAATCGCCCGTGTCGACATGCGGCGTATACTGCGGCTTGTGCTTGCCTTTCAGAATCTGAGCGGCCTTGGCGGCAACGCGACCGAGCACCTGATTCTCGGCGTCGATCAGAAGCCACTCGCGCTCAACCTCGCCGGGTTTCGCTTGATAGGTTTTCACTAGGTACCTCTTCCTCAATACAAAAAACCAACGCTGCATTAAACCTCGGAGGGAAGTTCTCCGAAGCGCACAACAGGTTGGCTTCAACTTGTTGCTTCAAAAGTGCAGGTCTTGCTTGCGCCGGTTTCCTACGCCAGCACGCGCCTTCGGGCCTGGACTCCCGCTTGCGCGCTTTCACCTTTCCTGCATGGACGGGGCTTTCAAAGCGAACTTTTGCATTGTAGGGAATAACGCCCCGAAAATCAACCGATTTGCTTCCTGCGCTGGAGAAATACGGCGATTGCGGCGCCGAGAGCTGTTCCGCAGGCGTCCACCGCCACATCGGCGATATCGCATTCGCGTCCAGGAACGAACGACTGATGCCATTCGTCACTGAAGGCGTAGAGCACGCAGATGACGATCGCAACGGCAATGCTTCGCTTCACGCTCAGCGAAGGGAAAAGCGCCCTCGTCACGAGAAAGCCGAACACCGCGTATTCGCAAAAGTGCCCGAGCGGGGAGACGATATCGACGTCAGGGCCAAAAAGAACCGCCTGCCACGAATCAAGCACGCCGCGAATGAGGCCGAGCAACCCGCTTCTGTCGCCGAAATCGAGTCCGCTTCTGCTCGAAAGGTAGAAGATCACGCCCGCCCACACCGCGACGAGAATCCATCGAACAACGAGGTTGCCTTCTCTTTTCGCCTGTTGGGCCGTAACGCGTCGTCCTTTCAATCGTCCATCTTCTTCTATCGCAATCATGCGAAAGAGCTGCCGCGAATCTGCGCATGTGAAGTTCTTGGGCAAATCGCCTCGCGATATCGTATCACCTGTTCGCCGAACTAAAAAGCCACGTCATCAACGTGACGGCAAAACCCATCAGACGCTCGCCGTGCTCGTCGCGAGGCATCTGATGCGCTGGGGAGGCCAGCGTGCGTAAAACCATCACGCGCACGCCGCGCACGCCGCGAGGCGCAGCTTGATAAGGCGATCGGGCAAAATGCCTTGCTCGTTGCCAACCGATCTTAGCTGGCAGCTAATGTTTTAGTGTGCGAAACCCACTACCATTTCCCTCGAGAGCAGGGAATCTGCTCGTCAATCGAACATGAGAATCGAGACCGAATGGAGGGGATCATGTCGTTAAGACTCGTCACCATCGCCCTATCGTGCTGCTTTGCCGCCGCATTGTTTGCCGGCTGCTCGTCGGGAAGCTCTTCGGGAAGTTCGTCGTCGCAATCCGGATCAGATGCAGCGAACGAGGCTCAGCCAGCCGAGCAAGCGCAGCAGGCCGAGCAAGCAACCGACGCGAAATACGCCGTCACTATCGACAACGCCACGGTCATGACTGACTACCAAGATCAGCCGGCTCTTGTCGTCGACTACACCTTCACAAACAATTCCGACAAAGCCACAAGCTTCATGGTCGCCATTCATGCGCAAGCGTTCCAAAACGGTGTGGAGCTGAAATCCGCCATTGGAAGTGATTGGGATTCATCGAATGCCATGAGCGACATCAAACCCGGAGCAACGGTGACCGTTCAGGAGGCCTATCTCCTCAATGATCAAAGCGACGTCACCGTGGAATGCACCGAGCTGATCAGCTTCGACGACACGATCATCGCAGAAGCGGTCTTTTCTGTCGCATAGGGCCTCGCTCAGCTCATGGGCGGCAATCGACGAGTAGAATAAGCACCGTTCGAATAGCGCATCGTGCCGAGGAGACGAAAGAGACGGATGGAGGAACCTTTGACCGAGGAGCTTCTGAACCAGCTCTTGGAAGCAGCAAGCCCGCAGACGTTCATCAAGGAAAACCACATCACGTCTCTTTCCCTCTCGCAATACCTGCAGCGGCTTCTCGATGAAAAGGACCTCAAGCGCATTGATGTGATCCATGCTGCAGGACTTAACGAAACCTACGGCTATCAGCTCTTCATGGGAGAGAAGGCAAATCCTTCGCGCGATAAGCTGCTTGCCTTGGCGTTCGCCCTCCGGCTGAACCTTACCGAGGCGAACCGCCTTCTGAAAATCGGCGGGGCGAACGAGCTTTATTGCAAGAACAGACGCGACGCCATCATCATTTTCGGTCTCACGCATCAATGGGGCCTTGCCCACACCGAAGAGGAACTCTATCGGTTTGGAGAGCAGACGATCGCCTCTTAAGCTTTCTTCGAATGCGGCGTGCATTCGCTGCGAGGGCGCTGCGAAATGGCCGTCCTCCTTAACGCCTCCCTCGCCGTATCGTCCGATTCTGCTACCATAATCCCATGGAAGACAACGGACTTGCCTCATACCTTGAATCGCTTCGGCGCGACGACTGTTACGTCGTAGAACGCGTGCTTAAGGAAGCTCCGCACGAAACGACGGAACTCGTTTCGTTTGTCGGCGCGAACGAAACGAAGCTCGGACCGTTCGTGCGAAAGAGAATAAAACTCGCGGCTGACATGGGCAACGTTTACGAGAGCATCTGGCACAGCCAGCAGCAAGGCCGCCGTTTTCGCTATCTTCCTCGCATCTACGATTGCTATATCCGCGACGACGAGCGTATCGTCATCATGGAATTCGTTACAGGGGATACGCTGCAGGAGGTTGTCTACCAGCGTGATCCATCTCCTCAGCTCGCGGCTGAACTGTTTCCTTTGCTTTGCGATGCCGTGATCGAGCTTCACGAAGGATTCAATCCGCCGATTATCCATCGCGACCTCAAACCAAGCAATATCATCCTATCCGCGCAGGCGTTAACGATTGTCGATTTTGGCATTTCACGCGTCTATCGGGCAGATGCCGCCAATGATACAACGCTTTTCGGAACACGCGCCTATGCACCACCCGAACAGTTTGGCTTCGGGCAAACCGACACACGAAGCGACGTCTACGCGCTCGGAATGCTGCTTTATTATCTTTTGCGGGAGCAAACCCCCGATCCGAACCTCGCGGGGAGTTCTTTCGCTTTCGATGACATTCCGGCGCCTTTGCGTCTGGTCCTCTCACAAGCAACCGCTTTGCGGCCTGACGATCGCTTTCAAACGGTTCGCGCCCTGAAACAGGCATTTCTCGCGGCAAATTCAGCAATCGCGCCAGTATCGCAAAATGCCAGTGCCATGCCACCCTATGAAGCAAACCTTGCGCCATATGGTGTTAGGCCCCCTGCAATCGCCTATGCACCTGCAGCACCTCTGCCCCTCGCGGGAACAATTGTCACCGGCACATCTGCGCCGCAGACTCTGCAATACCAGCCAGCCCCTTCGCAAGTCGCAACTCCGCAAAACGCGCCTATCAAGGCCTCTGAAGTCGTTGGTCTTATATGGGATTGCTTTCTTTTGCTCTTTTGGCTGTTTATGTTTCTCGCGAGCGTGGTTGCCGTCGCCGCACCGCCCGAATCGGTGCAAGGCTATCCCGCGTGGACGGTTGTCCTCATTTTCTTCGGAACCGTTATGTGCGGCACAACCGGCACCTTCTACCTGATAAGCGACAAGCGCTGGCTCAGCCGAACATCGAAGCTTTTCTCTCCTGCGCGAAAGAAGCTCTACCTGAAAATCGCCGTTGGCCTCTTGATTGCCTCGGTCGTCTTCCTCATCATCTGCGCCCCCACCATCGCCAGCATCCCGCATTAGTAGACGGCTACCTGCTTCCATGTGCGCATGTTCTTGAGTTCGTCTTTAATTTTTTCCTTTTCAATCTCTGTGTCGTAAGCCGCTTGTGCACGGAGCCAATATCCGTCGGAAAGCCCGAAGAAATGGCAGAGCCTCAAATCGGTATCCGCAGTAATCGCCCTTTTCCCGGCAATTATCTGACCGATACGGCTTGCAGGAACGCCGATCTCCTTCGCAAGCCGATATTGCGAAATCTCCATGGGGACAAGGAACTCTTCTTGCAAGAGCTCGCCCGGGGTTATGGGGTCTAATTTCGTCTTCATGCTCTTCATCCTTAGTGATAATCAATTATCTCCACTTGCTCAGCTCCGCCTTTTCGCCAACGGAAGCAAACGCGATATTGATCATTGATGCGAATGCTGTACTGGCCTTTTCTGTCTCCCTGCAACATCTCAAGATGATTTCCCGGTGGCACCCTGAGATCCGAAAGATCTTCTGCGATCTCTAACTGCCTGAGCTTGCGCCGCGCAATCTTTTCGATGGACGTAAATCGCGCCACTCGAATGCCCTCGGCCAACTGTTGTGTATCTTTATTTCCAAATGTAATTATCATAAAAGAATAGTAACGTCTAGCGTTAATACCGTCAAGCGTTATTATTATCGAACTTGAACTACAAGGGAGATGACAATGTTCTTGAGCATCGCCGGAGATTCACCGCGAAACTCCGGCGACTATTTGACCAGATTGGAGAAATATCTAAACCCGCAAAAGTTTTCTAATTTTGCAAAAGTTTTCTAAACTTGCAAAAGATATCTAAACCTGCAAAACTATCTGAAACACCTTGGAGAAACTCGCTTACGCAAAGAAGCGCTCGTTATTAAAAGGAGCTGCACTATGACCAATCTTCGCAATCCTTTTACCCCGACATTCGGCGTGGTACCGCCCTACCTCGCTGGGCGCCATGGCGCTCTTCAATCCATGAAGCGCGCCTTTGAGAATGGTGTCGGTGATCCGAGCCTTTCTACTATCCTCATCGGAGCACGAGGCTCCGGTAAAACAGCCTTGCTTTCCAGCATTGGCGACGAGGCTCTTCAAAAGGGCTGGATCGTTGTCAATACCGTCGCTTCGCAGGGAATGCTCGAAGACATTCTTGAGCGCACCATCGAGGCGGCAGGCAATACTCTTGAACTGAATCCTAAAAGCCATGTAACCGGAATTAATCTTGGCGAGCTGTTCGGCATCGAGTGGACAAGAGACTCTTCTCAAAACTCCAACTGGAGAACACGCATGAACGCAATTCTGGAAAAGCTCGCCGAAACTGATACAGGATTATTGATTACCGTTGACGAGCTAAACCCGCAGATCGACGAGATGATACAGCTCACCTCGATTTACCAGCTATTCATTCGGGAGGGCAAAAAGGTCGGCCTTGTCATGGCGGGGCTGCCGAAGAACACAACCGACCTCATGGATAACGAGCGCGTCTCGTTCCTTCGCCGCTCCCGACAGCAATACCTCGGGCCAATTGGCAATGCAGATATTGAGGTGGCGTTTCGAAAGACATTGGCGATAACCGGCAAAAGCATCCAAGACGATGTCATGCAGAAAGCCGTTGAGGCGATCGGCGGCTATCCGTACATGATGCAATTGGTGGGTTTCTATGCTTGGGAAGAAGCGGGCGATAGCAAAGAAATATCCCTTGGTCATCTTGAGAGAGGAATCAAGCTCGCCGGAGCAGAACTTCGCCATAGCGTTCTTGAAAGCACCTACCGCGATCTCTCAAAAGTTGACCGTCTGTTCCTGATGTCCATGCTCTCAGAAGATGCACCAGCCACGATCACCACCGTCGCAAAGCGAATGGGCAAGGGAGCAAATTATGCGTCAACGTATAAAACCCGCCTCATGAGACTTGGCGTTATAGGTGAACGCTCCGGCGGCAGCTTCGATTTCGATTTACCCTACTTTCGCGAATATCTCGAAGAAATCGAACAAGACAGTTAACTGCTACTCTCGGCACTTTTACTGTCGTTTACTGTTTTGGAATATTTTTACTGTCGTTTACTGTTCGCCAAAACCGAAAACAAGATTGCGCCAGACGTGAAAGTAAATTGACGCCAAATACGAAAGTATTTCGTCGCCAAATGTGAAAATCTCGTATAATGCATAAAAACGCTCGCAGGAAGGAACAGCGATGACGGACTCGACTGATTTTCACTATATGCCCCGCCTTGTCGATGAGGTGCTCCGGGCGAAGCTTGAGGAATCCCCCGCAGTTTTGATGCGTGGGCCGAAATGGTGCGGGAAGACTTCCACGTGCTCTCAGCTAGCGCAGAGCGCACTCATGCTCAGGGATCCTGATGTCTACCTGAGAAGCTCCCACGCAGCTGAAGTGCAACCATCGCTTCTTCTCCGCGGCGATCGACCGCGCCTTTTGGATGAATGGCAACTTATTCCTTCTCTGTGGGATGGTGTCACCAATGCGGTAGACGAGGCACATGGAAGCCCGAGCCAGTTTATTCTCACCGGATCGGCAACCCCTCCTCAAAAAGATGCACGAAGGCACACGGGCACGGGTCGCATCGCCCGTCTCGATATGCTGCCGATGTCGCTCTTCGAGTCGAAAGAGTCAACAGGCGAGGTTTCGTTGGAATCTCTTTTTTCGGGCGCAAAGGTCGTCGAAGGCGAATCCAGCATAACGATAGAAGATTATGCTCATCTCATCTGCCGAGGCGGCTGGCCAGCTCCTATCGCCCACCAAGTAAAAAGCACCGGCGTCGCGCAGGATTACATAGAGGCGATCTGCGAATCCGATTTATCCGAGGCAAGCGAGTCAACGATTGATGCCAGCCGGGCCCGAGCCCTTATGCGAGCCCTTTCACGAAATATTTCGCAAGAAGCAAGCCAAAAGACGATTCTAGAAGACGTGAAAGACGCGGGAAGCGGAATGACGGAACCGACGCTTCGCATCTACCTTGAAGCGCTCCGGCGTATTTTCGTGCTTCAAGACGTTAAAGCGTGGGCCCCTTCGGTTCGCTCCCGCACACCGCTCAGAACCTCTTCCGTTTGGCAGCTCTGCGACCCTTCCCTTGCGGCGGCATCTCTCGGAGTCAACGAGGATTCTCTTCTCGATGATCTGGTGACCATGGGATATCTCTTTGAATCACTCTGCGTTCGCGATCTTCGCGTTTATGCGCAGGCGCTCAAAGGAGAAGTGCTCCGGTATCGTGACAAAAGCGGGTTGGAGATTGATGCGATCGTGCGCCTTTTGAATGGCGCATGGGCCGGGATCGAAATAAAGCTTGGGGGTACCGCGCGAATTGATCAGGCCGCCAGCAATCTCAAGAAGCTAGCCGAACGAGTTGATGCCGATTCAAGCGGAAGTCCCACGTTTCTCATGGTTCTCACCGGTGGCGAATACGCCTATACGAGAAAAGACGGCATCCACGTAGTGCCGCTCGGCTGCCTCGCTCCGTGATCTGTTTCCGTAAAAAATGGCTTAAATCTGATCTGTTTCCGTAAATGCCTGATCAGACGCAATCTTCTATAAAGGTTGTTCACATGCATTATCACTGGAGATTCACAGTGAGACTCCAGTGATAATTTAGCAAAACTGCAAAAATATCCAAACTTGCAGAAGCTTCCCTCTGCGAATTCTGCCTGAAAAGCTCAATCTGCCAGACATCGTCTGGCTGATTCGCTTATAGGCAGACGGCAGCGACCTATTTCCATATGTGTATGTTCTTGAGCATCGCCGGAGATTCACCGCGAAACTCCGGCGACTATTTGACCAGATTGGGGAAATATCTAAACCCGCAAAAGTTTTCTAATTTTGCAAAAGTTTTCTAAACTTGCAAAAAATATCTAAACCTGCAAAAGCTCACCCGTGCGGTTAAAAACACGTCTCATAATCCAAAGGCTTTACCCTACTTTCGCGAATATCTCGAAGAAATCGATCGAGACAGCAAGCGGAAAATAGATTAGGTTGGCGATAGTAAGAAAGCGAGGGTTCTCCTTGTGCGCAAGATTTCCCCGTTACCTGGCCGAGTGTGCTTCGCACATGAGGCAAAATATGCCCTTTGGCATTTTTTGTTAGGGAGCTTGCTTCAAGCAAGCGACTGATCGCTTCTAGCGAGTAGCGACGGTAAAAGGGGAAAGATTGCGTGCGAGAAGGAGCCGCAGCGTCAGCCCGTTCCGCCGTTTGCCAAAACGGCGGAACTAAAAGGCGCTATAGGAAGTAGTTCACACCACCTTCGTAGAGAGGTTGGAAGCAGTTGCCGGGAATGTTTTTATAGAGGTGCTTGCCGCGGCGTTCGGAATGCCCCATCTTGCCAAGGACGCGTCCATCAGGGCTCGTGATGCCCTCGATCGCCCACATCGAGCCGTTCGGGTTCACGCCGAGGTCCATCGACGGCACACCGTCGGCGTCCACGTATTGCGTGGCGATCTGTCCGGCGCGGCGCATTTGCTCCAACAGTTCACCAGAGGCAACGAAGCGCCCTTCCCCGTGGCTGATCGGGATCGTGTGGATGTCGCCCGGCTGGCAAAGGGCGAGCCATGGCGAAAGGCCAGAGGCAACGCGCGTGTTCACCATGCGGCTTTGATGGCGACCGATATTATTGAAGGTGAGCGTGGGGCAGCTGGCATCCATCGGCAGGATGTCGCCATAGGGCACAAGCCCTAGCTTCACGAGTGCTTGGAAGCCATTGCACACGCCAAGCATCAGCCCATCGCGCTGTTGCAGCAGATCGCGTACCGCCTCCGTCACGACGGGCGCGCGGAAGAACGCCGTGATGAACTTCGCGGCGCCATCGGGTTCATCGCCGCCTGAGAAACCGCCGGGGATCATGACGATCTGGCTGTTCTTGATCGCCTTCACGAGCCGCGCGGCGCTTTCGGAAACATCCTGCGGAAGCCTGTTCGCGATCACGACGATTTCCGGAATCGCGCCCGCCTGACGAAACGCCTCGGCGGTCTCGTATTCGCAGTTCGTACCCGGAAACACCGGGATCACCACACGCGGATGAGCGATATGCACCGACGAAGTGAGCGGCAACGCCTCGGCATGGGTAATCAACGGAACTTGCGGCAGCGTTTCCCGCTCCGCCTGCGGTGTGCGATACGGGAACACCGGCTCGAGCCGCGCCTCCCATTTCTCTTGGCACAGCTCGAGGTTGACCACCTCCTCGTGATCGCCATGCAAATGCCAGAGGTAATCATCTATCGAGGTACCGACCGCGATTACCGAAAGATTCTCGGTGCCAGACGGAAGCGGGGCATCGGGAGCAAGCTCCACGAGGTAGCTTCCATAGGCAAGCGAGAACAACTCGTCGGGCGTAAAGCCCTCGGCAAAATCGATGCCGACACCGTTGCCGACGCCCATCTTGAAAAGCGCCTCGGCAACGCCGCCATAGCCCGGCGTTGAAACAGCAAGCGCCCGCCCATTTCCAATGAGCGCCTCAATTGCACCCATCGCCTCGAGGAATCCCTCGCGCGAGGGGATAAGCTCAGACGGCTGAACGGCTTTTTCGCAACCACTCCCGCAAGCCTCCGATAATGCCGCATCGCTTCTCCTCTTCGGCCGCAACCACACGATGCGACTTCCCACCTCTTTCAGCTCGGGCGAGATAACGCGATCGGCCGAACCGGCAGCGACGGCAAAGCTTACCAAGGTAGGCGGCACATCCAGATGCTCAAAGCTTCCGCTCATGGAGTCCTTGCCTCCGATGGCGCCGACCCCCACATCCATCTGCGCTTGAAGCGCACCAAGCAGTGCCGCGACGGGTTTCCCCCAACGCAGAGGTTCGTTGCGCAAACGCTCGAAATACTCTTGGAACGTGAAATAGGCATGCGAACGCTCAAAGCCCGCGCCAATCAACCGCGCGATGCTTTCCACCACGGCAAGATAGGCGCCAACGAAGGGCGAGGCGCTCGAAAGATAGGGGTTGAATCCCCATGCCATGCCGCTCGCCGTGGAGGTTTTCCCGAGCACAGGGAAAAGCGACGCCATCGCAAGCGGTGGCGTGAGCTGGCGCGCTCCGCCGAAGGGCATGAGCACTTCCATGCTGCCCACCGTGGAGTCGAAGCGCTCGGCCAAGCCCTTGTTCGAAGCCACATTCAAATCCGTTAGCACGCTATCGAGCCGCTCATCCACCGACCCCTCTCGCTGCCACGGGATAGCGAATGGCGCCTCCTCTTCCACTTCGGCCTGCGCGTGCTTCGGCGCACCGTTCGACGCCAAAAACTCGCGGCTGATATCGACGATGGGCTTGCCGCGCCACATCATGCGAACACGGTTGTCGTCGGTAACGGTGGCGATCGGCGTCACTTCGAGGTTCTCCGCATGGGCAAGCCCTACGAACTCTTCAACATCACCTGCCGCAAGGGCGACTGCCATACGCTCTTGGCTTTCGGAAATGGCCAGCTCGGTGCCATCGAGACCGTCGTATTTCTTCGGGACGGCGTCAAGATTGATGAGCAGCCCGCTTGCAAGCTCGCCCACCGCCACCGAAACGCCGCCGGCGCCGAAATCGTTGCAACGCTTGATGAGCCGACAGGCTTCTCCATCGCGGAACAGGCGCTGGATCTTGCGCTCCTCGGGAGCGTTGCCCTTTTGCACCTCGGCACCGCAGGTTTCAAGGCTGGAAACGCTGTGCGCCTTCGAAGAACCCGTCGCACCGCCGATGCCATCGCGACCTGTACGACCGCCAAGCAGCAGTACAACGTCGCCCGCCGTCGGCTCTTCGCGCCGCACATAACTTTCGGGTGTCGCGCCGACGACGGCGCCAATCTCCATGCGTTTTGCGGCATAGCCCGCATGATAAAGCTCGCTCACCTGCCCGGTTGCCAAGCCGATCTGGTTGCCGTAGGAAGAATAGCCCTGCGCCGCCTCCGTGACGAGCTTGCGCTGCGGCAGCTTGCCCGGCAAGGTATCCTCAAGCGGCACCAGAGGATCAGCTGCGCCGGTAACGCGCATCGCCTGATACACGTAGCTTCTTCCCGAAAGCGGATCGCGAATGGCGCCGCCGATGCAGGTGGCAGCCCCGCCGAAAGGCTCGATCTCGGTGGGATGGTTGTGCGTCTCGTTCTTAAAGAGAAGAAGCCACGGCTCCTCCGTGCCGTTCACGTCCGCCGTCACCTTCACCGTGCAGGCGTTCACCTCGTCGGATTCATCGATGTTGCCGATAATTCCCTTCGCCTTCAAATAGCGCGCACCGATCGTTCCCATGTCCATGAGGCTGATCGGGCGATCCGCACGGCCAAGCTCCTCACGCGCCGCGCAATAGTTTTCGAAAGCGCGCTGAGCAAGATCATCATGGAAGATGATGTTATCAAGGCGGGTGTTGAACGTCGTGTGGCGGCAATGGTCCGACCAGTAGGTATCGATCACCTTGATCTCGGTGATGGTGGGCTGCCTGCCCTCACTTTGGAAATAGCGCTGGCAAAACGCAAGGTCCGCAACATCCATCGCAAGCCCCCGCTCGGCGACGAAGACCTCGATGCCCGCCTCGTCAAGCTCGGTGAAGCCTTCCAGCACCTCCACATCGGCCGGCTCGGGATAATCGCGCTCGAGCGTTTCGGGCCTTTCAAGCGAAGCTTCGCGTGCCTCAACGGGATTGATCACATAATGCTTCACGGCCTCGATGTCGGCTTTCTCAACCGCGCCCTGAAGCGCATAAACGACGGCGCTTCTTACGCTTGGCAGCTCTCCTTGGCTGATAAGCTGGATGCACTCCTGCGCCGATGCGGCGCGCTGATCGAACTGCCCGGGAAGGTATTCCACCGCGAACGTTTGGGAAAGATCGATGTCGGAAGGAAGATCGGGACGTGCAACATCCACCTGAGGCTCACTGAAAACAATCGGCACGCATTCCTCGAAGAGTTCGGCGGAAATGCCCTCGACATCGTAGCGGATAAAAAGACGCACGCCCTCAAGCGCGCGTATTCCAACGATGGTTCTCAGCTCTTCAGCAAGCGATGCCGCCTGCACATCGAACCCTGTTTTCTTCTCCACATAGATACGCTCAACCATGAAAGACCTCCGCGTTCGTTGTTTGCACCCGCATCCGTTTCGCCCTCATGCGCCCTTGGCGTAACGAAGAGAATTATTCGCCTTTGGCACTTGCGTCCGTTTCGCCCGCCGGTTCCTTCTTGTCCTTCGGAAGGCGAAAGCCGCTGCCGAAAAGCCCGCGCTTCTTCGGTACCTGCTCTTGCGTGGTCTCATCTTCTGCAACCGGCTCAACAGAGGCCTTGCCCCGGCGCGCCGAAGCGGCACGCGCCTGTGCCGGCGTGAGCTTCTTCGGCGTGGCCTTGCCCTTCTGATTGCCCTGCTTTCCCTGCGCTTGGCTGCTTTGCTGCTGCATACGACGCTCGCGCTTCGTCATCTTCTGCTCCAGAGCCATCATCTCATTTTGATAACGCAGACGCTCCTTCCTGATCTTCACCATATCGATGAAGAAGGCGGCGATAATCAGAATATACGTCAGCACGAGGAAAATAATGGTAAACGCCTCGAGCGAAGCAGAACGGCTGCACACCAATGAAAGCACCATCGAGACGATGCCGCCGATGAGAAGCCCCCACCACAAACGCCGCAGCTTCTTATAGCGCTCGGTGTTCGGCGTGTAATACTTGGCGTCGATCTCGCGCTGCTTCGCGCGGGCCTTCCGGCGCTCCTCTTTCTCGATCTGCTTTTTCTCTTGCGGCGTTTTCTTGCTCGACCTCACCACGACCGATGCCGCAGCTTTGCTCTTCGGCTTTGCCGAAGCCGCGCTTTTCCGCGTCGAGCCGGTATGCTCGTCGGTCTGATAGCGGTCATTCATGGGGTTGCGCTGGCTCATGTTGCTCCTAAAACTTTTCGCCGGTGATCATCTCGTATGCCTGCACATACTTCTCGCTCGTCTTTTCGATGATGTCTTCGGGCAGCGCAGGAGGCTCACCGTTGCGATCCCAATGATCAAGCAGCCAATCGCGAACAAACTGCTTATCGAAGCTGGGCTGTTCGATCCCCTCTTCATACGTATCAACCGCCCAGAAGCGCGATGAATCAGGCGTCAGCACTTCGTCGGCCAAGATGATTTTCCCGTCCAGCATGCCGAACTCGAATTTCGTGTCGGCGATGATGACGCCGCGTTTCGCCGCATGGTCACGCGCCTTCGTGTAAACGCGAATCGAGAGATCGCGGAGCGCTTCGGCGTCCTCGGCGCCGATGATCTGAGCGGCACGTTCGAAGCTGATGTTTTCGTCATGATCGCCAAGCTCCGCTTTTGTCGAGGGGGTGAAGATCGGCGCCGGCAATTGCGAGCTGTTCACCAGTCCGCCCGGAAGCGAAATACCGCACACGGTGCCGCGCTGCTGATATTCCTTGAGGCCGCTGCCGGCAAGGTATCCGCGCACGATGCATTCTATCGGGAACATCTGCGCTTTTTTCACCAACATGAAGCGCCCTTCAAGATATTCGGCATAGGGAGCGAAACGTTCGGGAAGATCCTTCACATCGGCGCTGATCAGATGGTTTTCCACCACGCCATCCAGCAGTCGGAACCAAAAGCACGAGAGCCGCGTGAGAACTTGCCCTTTATGCGGAATCTCGCTTTTGAGCACATAGTCGAACGCGGAGATGCGGTCGGTGGCCACGAGCAGCAGCTTATCGCCGAGATCGTAGATGTCGCGAACTTTTCCCTGCGCATCGGGCGTTATGTCGAGTACCTTCATGACGTGCCTTTCTGGCTCTAACATTGAGCAGCCTTCGGATTGTTTTTCATCTTTCCCATTATGGCAAAACAACCGCGATCATGCACGCCTGTTTGCGCATTTCCTTAAGCCGGTATGCCCCTCGCCCGAACGGTAGAGAGAGTTTGGCAATTATCGTTTCCTCGACGAACGAGAAGAGCGCGAAGAGCTCCGTCCGCTTCCGCGACCGCTTTCACGCCGGTCGTCGGGAATATAGCGCGGTAAGTGGATGGTGAAGGTGGCGCCTTTGCCTTTGACGCCTTCGGCCTGCACCCATCCTCCATGACGATCGACGATCTCCTTCACGACGGCAAGGCCCACCCCGAGGCCGCCGCTATCGCGCGCACGGCCGGAATCGGCGCGCCAAAAGCGCGAGAAGACCATGCGCGCCTCTTCGGGGGAAAGCCCGATGCCGGTGTCTTTCACGACGATGTCCGCCATGAGATCGCCTTTTTTCACGCGAACGTCGATGGTGCCGCCTTCGGGCGTATAGCGCACGGCGTTCGAGATGAGATTTGCCGTCGCCTGCCGAATCATGTCGGGGTCGCCCTTTACGAGCACGCCGTCTTCGGCATGGTAGGCAAGCGTAAGCCCCGAATCGGCGACGAACATTTCATGCGTGGCGATGATGCCCGCGATCAGCTCGCCAACGTTGACGATTTCCTGCTTCATCGGAGTCGAACGATTTTCAAGGCGCGAAAGCTTCAGGAGCGCGTCAACAAGACGCGAAAGACGCTGCACCTCGGAATTCACCGTTTCGAGGCGCTCCTCGTCGGCTTCGTACACGCCATCCACCATCGCTTCGACGGTCGCCTGAATCGCCATGAGCGGCGTGCGCAGCTCGTGCGCCACGTCGGTCGTAAGGCGTCGTTCAAGCTCGCGGTCTTTCTCCACCGATTCGGCCATCTCGTCGAAGGTCTCGCCAAGATGGGCAATCTCGTCTTCGCCATGCAGATGCGTGCGCGCCGTGAGATCACCCGCCTTGATCGCCTTAGCGGTTTTCGTCATGCGGTTGATCGGCGCGACGAGGTTGCGTGCGAACAGAAAGCCGATGCAGGATGCGAGAACGATCGCCACAAACGCCGCAATCAAAAGGGCCTGATACGAATTGTCGCGAAACTCTTGGTCGGGCTGGCGCATCAGCGTATCGGAACCGTATACCCACACGCGCACCGATCCGATCACCATACGGTTCGATACGATGTTCGCCATTGCCACCTGCGAAGGGTCGCTCGGCTCGAAAGACATGATGCGATTGCCATCCGCATCCACGACAACCGCCGAGGAATCGAAGACCGTGACGCCGTTCACATCGAGCACCTTGATGCCGATGCCGGGCGTTACCTCCGTCGCCTGAAGCGCCGGAATGGTCGTTGCGGGATCGCGCAGCGTCTGCGTCGTCTCGTAGATCGAGGCGATGCGCTCGGCCGTCGTCTGGGCGACCGACTGCATGTTTTCCGTCGTGTACGTGCGGAAATGCTGCTCCCATACAAAGGAAACCACGCCTAAGGCCACCAACCCCGTCATCGCGGCGATAAGGGCAAACGCCAACGTGACGCGCGCCGTATAGGTGAGATGAGACCAGCCGAGCCTTCGCGTGATACGTTCGAAGAATCCTGATTCGGAATCCTCATATTCCTCGTTCACATAAAGGGCAGGCTGCGGCTCGGAAGAAGCCGTTTGCGCGATCACCTCATCTTGGGAAGCTTGCGGTGCCTGTTGCTTTTCCATCGTAAACGAGCCGGATATCCCTCACAAATGCTGGCGTGCGGTTAGTTCGATGCCTTGCTCGGATCTTCGAATCGATAACCCACGCCATGAACGGTATGGAGCCATCTCGGATTGCGCGGATTGTCGCCGATCTTCGCACGGAGGTTTTTCACATGCGAATCGATCGTGCGCTCGTATCCTTCGAAATCGTACCCAAGCACCTTTTCCACAAGCTCCATGCGCGAATACACGCGTCCCGGATAACGGGAAAGGGTTGTGAGCAGCTTAAACTCGGAAGCAGTGAGATCGATTTCCTCGCCTGCCACCAGAACTTTATGGCCGGAGACATCGATGGTAAGCTCGCCGAACTCGAGGACCTCTCGCTGAGGCTCGGAATCCGCATGCACGCGACGAAGCAGCGCACGCACACGTGCAACCAGCTCACGCGGGCTGAACGGCTTCACGAGGTAGTCGTCCGCCCCCAGCTCAAGCCCGATAATGCGGTCTTCCACCTCGCCTTTCGCGGTAAGCATGATAATCGGCACGTCGGAATTATCGCGGATGATCCGGCATACCCTCTCACCCGGCACCCGCGGTAACATCAGATCGAGAATCACCAGATCGAAATGATGCTTTTGGAATTCATCCAATGCCTCTTGGCCGTCTCCTACGGCAGTCACCCAATAGTTTTCGCGTTCCAGATACGCGGTAACCGCATCGCGAATAGCTTTCTCGTCTTCCACCAAAAGAATACGGCGTGTTTCATTGGCCATGATAAATCGCCCCTTACATCGTCATGTTTCTGCGCGGCTTCGCGCGCTTGCTAAGGAATTACGTAATGTCTTTGGGGTTATTGTAGCAATTCGGGAAAAGCCTTCACCCATATGTGCACGAAATGTCACAATAACCCCCATGCATCACGAGAAGACGTCACCATATACGCGGTCGCGACATGGCCACACGAAAACACGAGGCGCTGGAAATCAGATGCCCCCCGCCCCGCGTTTTGCCAGCAGCACACCTCGCGAACGATTCTCCGGCAGCGCATCGCAGGGGCGTTTCGGCCGCACCGCAACCTCCCGTGCAACCTCTCGTGCAACCTCTCGTGCAACCTCTCGCTCACGAAACGCTGCGTTTAACGATTCCCCTTCCGGCGCAAACGTGCGCAGAGGAAACAGCAGTCTGCTGTTAAGCCGCCGCCAGTTGCTTTTTGGTGCAGCCGGCGTTGCAGCGGTTGCGGTTGCAGGCTCAGCCGCTTATATGGCTTCCAAGGCAGACGCGGCAAGCGACAGCATCGCAAGCCTCACCGTTGCCGAAGATGCGGTCGTCACCTCTGACGATTGCGAATTCATCGAGGACGCAAGCGCGTATTTCTCCGTCGTTGCCACGGCAGAGCTGCCTTACGGCACGCTCGTCTGGGCGGGAGATTCCACCGTCGCCGCCTGCCTCGTTCCCGCAGAAACCGCCTCCCCGCTTGCCCAAGTGGGCGTATTGAACCTTTCCACGGCCAACCTCACCATGGTTCTTGAGCAGGCAATTGGCAGTACGGACGGATTCGAGATCTATGACGTGCGAGGCAATTCGCAGGGGCTCGTTTGGACCGAGGCGCAGGTTTTCGACAGCACCTGGCGCGTTTATCAGGCGCCATATCGCGACGGTGCTTTAGGTGAGGCGATCCTCGTTGATGAGGGCGATGCGAACTGGGAAATGCCAACGCTTACCGTCGTAGATGATTCCGCCTTCTGGCAGGTGCTTCCCCGTATGGACGGAAGCGAATCGAAAAGCCCTTCGCTGCTGAAGCGTGCCGCGTTTGGGCAGGGGAACGCCGAGGTTTGGTTCACCTCGTCCGGACGCATGGCCTGCCCTCCCACCGCGTCTGCCGCCTCAATTATCATCGCTGCGCGAACCGACACCTCGTCGGTTCATTACCAGCTAACCTCGATCGACGCCAAAACCGGCGAGATCCGCGATGCGCTGGTGCTGCCTTCCTCGATGAAGCCTTACGAGGTGAGCTACGGGGCCAACGGCTTCATTTTTGCCTTCGATGCGATTTACGATTTCGGCGGCGGCATTTCGAATTTGGGAACCTACACGCCACTTGCCCCCGTGCCCGTCAGCGACGGCGACTACGTGACCAACGACGAGGGTGAAACGTCGATTTCCGCCGACGCGCGCACACAGGCCTACAGCGATGCGACATGGTTCCGCTATGGCCTTGATCCTTCGGCAGCGCCGGCTCCGGCATGGTGCGGCAATTGGATGATGTTGAAAACGCAGACCCAGGTGAGCGGCATCGATTTGCAAAACATGCAGCGCATCGCCTTTGAAGGGAAAAACGGCACCGCCGATTATGGCGATTACCTTGGCTCAAGCGGAATGAGCGACGCCATCGTCACCTATTCGAATATCGATTACACGCCGCTTGAGGGCGAAGCGCAAAAGTGCTGCCTCGTGCGCGTATGGCAGCCGGTCACAGGCGAACCCGCGCCCGAACCGCCCGAGCCGCCCGCGCAGCAACCTGAAACATCTTCCGCGCCCGAGCCGCAGCCCGACACGGCAACGTCTGAGCCAGAAACGGTCGCTTAACCCCGCTATGATGTACCCCTCTTTGCTGAGTCCCGTTTTGGTGGGCCCCATCTAGCCGACGACGATATTCACCAAGCGCCCGGGTACGACGATTGCCTTCCGAACTTCCTTGCCTTCAATCGCCTGAGCCACGGCCTCGAGCGCTTGGGCACGCACGTCCTCCTCAGGCGCTTCAGCATCCACCATGATTCTCGCCTTCACCTTGCCGTTCACCTGCACGGCAAGCTCCACCTCATCGGCTTTTGCCAGCTCGGGATTCCAGCTCGGCCACGGCTGCTCGTGGATCGAACCCTCGTTGCCCAAAACGGTCTGCCACAGCTCATCCGCCCAATGCGGCGCGATCGGCGCCATCAACTTCACAAGCGTCTCGGCGATTTCGGCATCGAAGGCACGCAGATCCTCATTCGCCGCGCGGCTTTCCGCAGAATTTCGGCGAAGATAGTCGCCCGTCGCATTGGAAAGCTCCATGATCGCAGCGATCGCGGTATTGAAGTTGTTGCGGGCGAAGTCGTCCGTCACCTTCCCCACCACGCGATGGCGCTGCCGCAGGAGAGTCTTCTGGGTCGCTTGCGCATCTGCCGGTTTTCCTCCGGCTTGGAAGAGCGTATCGCCTTCCGCCTGACCCGCCAAATCGTAGATCTGGCGCCACAAGCGGTTGAGGAACTTATAGAGCCCCGCAAGGCCATCCTCGCTCCAGAGCAGGTCTTTGTCGGGCGGCGCCATGAAAAGGATGTAGGCGCGCACCGCATCGGCGCCGTATTCGGCGATCATATCCTCGGGCGCGATGACGTTGCCCTTCGATTTGCTCATCGTCTCACCGTTCTCATCCTTCACCATGCCTTGGCAGAGCAGGTTTTCGAAGGGCTCGTCGAAATCGAGCATGCCCATATCGCGCAGCACTTTCGTGAAAAAGCGGCTGTAAAGCAGATGGAGGATGGCATGCTCGATGCCGCCAATATATTGGTCGACCGGCATCCATGCGTTGGCCTTTGCCGGATCGAAGGGCGCGTGATTGTTGTGCGGGTCGGTGTAGCGCATGTAATACCAGCTCGAGCACGTGAAGGTGTCCATCGTGTCCGTCTCACGACGCGCGGGGCCGCCGCACACGGGGCAAGTGCATTTCGCAAATTCTTCGTGCGTGGCAAGCGTCTCGCCCGCCGCCAGATCGATGTCCTCGGGAAGCAGCACCGGCAGATCCTCTTCTGGTACCGGCACGACGCCGCACGCCGGGCAATGGATTGCGGGAATCGGATTTCCCCAATAGCGCTGACGGCTGATCAGCCAGTCGCGTAGGCGGAACTCCACCGTGCGGTGACCACGCCCCATTTCCTCAAGAGCGGAAACCACGGCTTCCTCGCCGGGGGAATGCTTTCCGCCAACAAGCCCCGTGTAAGGGCCTGATTGCACGAGAATGCCCTCGGCCGCGTAGGCGGCTTCCCAGTCCACCTCGGTGACCACACGATTCTGCTCGTCTTTGAGCTGGGGATAGAGAGGATCGTCTTCAGGCAGGATGATCGGCACGATGGGAAGGTGATATTTGCGTGCGAACTCGAAGTCGCGCTGATCGCCACAGGGAACCGCCATCACGGCGCCCGTGCCGTAGTCAGCGACCACATAATCGGCCACCCACACCGGCACCTGCTCGCCGTTGATGGGGTTTATCACATAGCGTCCCGTGAAGGCGCCGTGCTTCTCGCGATCGCCTTGGGCGCGCTCGACGGCGCTCACCTGCTTCGATGCCTCAACAAGCGCCATGACCTCTTCCTCATAGGGCGTGCCATGGACGAGCTCGTGGATGCCGGGGTATTCGGGAGCGAGCACGAAGAACGTGCAGCCGAACAGCGTATCCGCTCGTGTGGTAAAGACAGTAATCACCGTTTCGGGTTTCTGTGGCACTTCATCTGCGCTTTCTGATTTCGGCTCGTGTAGCGAAGTACACTTCGCCTCATCATCAAGCCCATCTGAGGCACCACAGAAACCCTCACCAACCTGAGATATTTTCTCGCTTGGAACTAAGACGAAATCAACTGAAGCGCCTTCGGAGCGGCCGATCCAGTTCGCCTGCTGCTGCTTCACACGATCCGGCCAACCCTTCAGCTGATCGAGATCATCAAGCAGCTCGTCGGCGTAGTCGGTGATCTTGAAATACCACTGCGTGAGGTCGCGCTTCTCCACCGGGCTTGAGCAGCGCCAGCACTTCCCCTCGATCACTTGCTCGT
>CANQTB010000005.1 GCA_947626665.1 uncultured Eggerthellaceae bacterium | reverse complement strand
GGCATCGATTTCACCTCGGCAACGCCCGCGGTCTCGGCGCTCATGGCGCAAATCATGCAGCAATACGCCGACTACCTCCAAGCCTTCTACGCGAACCCCGACCGCGATCCTAATGCCGAGCCGATGACTTCCTCGGAATACCTTGCGCAGCCGCTCATCCAAGCACAGATCGCCGCCGGCGTCGGCCAAATCGCGGCCGAGCAAAATTGGGAGGGACAGATAGCCTCCGCACTTCAGGGCTACGTGCAGACCACGATGGAAACCTACATGGCGGCGATGGCGACCGCGATGCAGCAGCAAGTCGTCTCCGCCATGCAACGCGCTATCAACCAGCTTGGTGCGAGCATGGCCTCCGCCATCCATATTGATGCTGATGCATTCGCCGACGCCTTCGAGATGAACATGAGCGAAAACGACATCGTCGACCTCATGACCTCGATGATGAACACCGAGGAGGCCTCCTACGACGGCAATCTCGCCACGCTCGGCTACGCCGACTTCGATGAACCGTCGCGCATCGACATCTACCCTATCGATTTCAATTCGAAGGAAGAGGTCATCAACATCCTCGATAGCTACAACGAGCGCATGGATGAAGCCGGAGAAGATGAAAAAGTGATCACCTACACCGACCTCGTAGGCACGCTTATGGCCTCGGTCACCGAAATTGTGAACATGATATCGACGATGCTCATCGCCTTCGTCGCGATCTCGCTCATCGTCTCATCGATCATGATCGGCGTCATCACCTACATTTCGGTGCTCGAACGCCGCAAGGAGATCGGTATCCTGCGCGCCATCGGTGCCTCCAAGCGCAACATCTCGGAGGTGTTCAACGCGGAGACCGTCATTATCGGGTTTGTGGCAGGCGTCCTCGGCGTGACGATCACGGCAATCGGCTGCATTCCCGCCAACATCATCGTCTACAACACCTTCGATGTACCGAATATCGCGCAGCTGCCCTTCACCGCTGCGCTCATTTTGGTGGCGATCAGCGTGATCCTCACGTTTATCGCGGGACTCATGCCCGCCTCATCGGCGAGCCGCAAAGATCCGGTGGAAGCGCTGCGAAGCGAATAGATAACAACCGACAGACAAGGGACAACGATCAATGGCCATCATCCTCGACGAAGCACGCAATCTCATCACTCTCTCTACCCGGCACAGTGCCTATCAGATGAAGATCGACGAATGGGGAACGCTGCTCCATACGCACTTCGGCGGAAGGCTTGATGCGGGAACGGTTGGCATTGGCGGTGCAAGCGGAGCGAACGAAGCGAACGGAGACGGAGCAACCGCCACAGATGGCGCAAACAAAACGGGTGAGGCAAGCATCTGCAGGCCGAACGAGGCTCTCGTCACCGATATGTCTGCCCAGATCGTGAAGGAGCTTCGCGGCTTCTCGAGCAACCCGAACGAGACGGGCTATACCGATCGTACCTATACGCTCGACACCCTTCCCCAAGAATACAGCGCCTTCGGCGGCGGCGACTACCGCATCACCGGCCTGCATGCTGAAAACCCCGACGGTTCGCAGGTTGCGCGCCTCAAAGTGAAAGATAAGGCAGTCCGCGAAGGGAAATACGCGCTCGACGGCCTTCCCGCCGTACATGCCGAGCCCGACGAGGCGCAAACGCTTTCAATCACCCTGCGTGACGATGCTTCGGGCCTTGAGGTGGAGCTTCTCTACGGCGTTTTGGATGAATACGACGTCATCACCCGCGCGGCGCGGCTCACAAACACCGGCGAGGAACCGATCGCGTTGCAGAAGGCGGCCTCGCTTACCCTCGACATACCCTTCGGTGCCTACCATTGGATGACGTTCTTCGGCCACCATGCGCACGAGCGGGAGCTTTCGCGCGAACCGATCCACCATGGTATCCAGGCCATCGGCAGCGTGAGGGGCATCAGCAGCCATCATTACAACCCCTTCTCCATCATCTGCGCGCCCCAGGCGAATGAGACCTCAGGCGAATGCTTTGGCATCTCGTTTCTCTATAGCGGCGAGTTCCTCATGGAAATCGAGAAGGATTCCATGGACCAGACGCGCTTTATCTGCTCCATCCATCCGGACAACTTCTGCTGGACGCTCGAACCGGGGCAAACCTTCACCATTCCCGAGGCCATGCTCTCCTATAGCGGCTCGGGCTTCGGCGCGCTGAGCAGGCACTTCCACCGTGCGATCCGCGAGCATGTATGTCGCGGCTCATGGGCAAGCAAGCAGCGCCCCGTGCTCATCAACAACTGGGAGGCCACCTACTTCGATTTTACGGGCGAGAAGCTCATTAAGATCGCGAAGGAGGCGAAGGAGCTCGGCGTCGAATTGTTCGTCATGGACGACGGCTGGTATGGCGAGCGCTCCAACGACGATCGCGCCCTCGGCGACTGGACGCCCAACGAGGCGAAGCTTGGAGGCCCGCTTCACGACCTCGCGCAATCTATCGTCGACCTCGGCCTGCTCTTCGGCATCTGGATGGAACCGGAGAGCATCTCCGAGAACAGCGATCTCTTCCGCGCGCATCCCGACTGGGCCGTCACGGCACCCGGGAGGGCACCCGCACTCGACAGGCGTCAGCTTGTCTTGGATCTGTGCCGCCCCGAGGTGCGCGCCTATATCATCAGCAATATGACGGATCTGCTCGCGAACAACCCGATCAGCTACGTGAAATGGGACCTCAATCGCAGTATCTGCGACAAATTCAGCCCGGCTCTTGGCTCTGCGCATCAAGGTGAGTTCGCACATCGCTTTGTCCTTGGTCTCTATGAGATCCTCGAAACACTGACCCAGCGTTTCCCTGAAGTTCTCTTCGAAGGCTGCTGCGGAGGCGGCGGGCGCTTCGACGCGGGCATGCTGTATTACACCCCGCAGATTTGGACGAGCGACAATACCGATGCCTACGATCGCCTCGTCATCCAGTATGGCACCTCGTTCGGCTATCCCATCTCCGCGATGGGGGCGCACGTTTCGGCAGCGCCGAATCACCAAACGGGCCGCACCGTGCCGCTCGACACGCGCGGCATCGTCGCGATGGCGGGAACCTTCGGCTACGAACTCGACATCACCAAATTGACGGAAGCCGAAAAGCGACAGATCCCTCAGCAGATCGCGCTCTTCCACCGCTTCTACGATCTCATCCAAAACGGCGATTACTATCGTCTTATGCCGGCCGATGGCGCATCGGGCTATCCCACCGGCTCGGCCTCCGAACGCTCCGCCGCCGAGAGCTATTGCACCGTGTGGGAGATGGCTGCTGCCGATGGATCCGAGGCGCTCGTGAGCGCGGTCTATCACGACATCCCCTCAGGACCTTCGCCTGTCCACGTGGCGATTCAGGGGCTTCGTGACGACGCCTGCTACGAAGTGGATGTGCTTCATCGTGAGAAGATCAAAGACCATCCCACCATGCTCGCACAGATGTTTCCGCCGAGCTATCCCGACCAGTTCATGACGGGCGCGGCACTGCGCAACGGCGGCCTGACGATTCCCGCAGCCATTCATGATGGCCTCGGGTGGCAGCTGCATATTAAAAAGCGCGGGGCGTAATGCCGATGGACGCCGCTTTCCCCTTCTCGGAGTTTTCGCAACCCCTTACGACCGAAAGCGGAGAAGCGGCAGTGCGCTGCACGCTGTGCTCTCACCTCTGCGTACTCGCCGATGGTGAGCGCGGGTTTTGCCGTGCACGTGTGGCACAGCAGGGGCGCATCGTGGATGAGAACTACGGACGCGTGACATCGCTTGCCCTCGATCCGATTGAGAAGAAGCCCCTCGTACGCTTCCATGCGGGGTCGTTCGTCCTCTCAGTGGGTTCCTATGGCTGCAACCTCGATTGTCCGTTTTGCCAAAACGCAAGCATCGCGGCCGCCTGCGCGGATTACGTCTCTTGGCACGCGATAACGCCCGAGGCGCTCGTCAGCTTAGCGCTGGATCAGCGTGAGAGGGGAAACATCGGCATCGCCTACACCTACAATGAACCATTAGTCGGCTATGAGTTCGTACGCGATTGCGCTACGTTGGCGCACGAGGCGGGGCTTGTGAACGTTCTCGTTTCGAACGGCATGGTCAACGCCCGCCCTTTGAAGGAGCTGCTTCCCCTCATTGATGCCGCAAACATCGACTTGAAGGGGTTCACTGACGAGTTCTATCGCTGGGTCGGGGGCGATTTTTCCTGCGTGAAGCGCTCAATCGAAGCGCTTGCCTCCTGCCCAAGCTGCCACCTTGAGGTGACAACGCTGGTGATTCCCGAGATGAACGACGCTGATAGCGAAATCGAAGCGGCGAGTTCGTGGCTCGCCTCGCTGAGTCCCGATATTCCCTACCATCTGAGCAGGTTCCATCCGTGCCATCGCCTCTGCGATCGTCCGCCGACACCGCGGGAAACCATTTACCGCCTCGTCGAGGTGGCGAGGCGGCATCTGACATACGTTTATGCGGGTAACTGCTAACAAAACCTTCGATCAGCGATCGTCGGCAAAATCGACAACCCCGCCTCTCAGAAAAACCTCCGATTGACGGGGCTTGGCATTAAAGCCCTTAGAAATTAAACATCGCCGTGCTGAGGTACCGTTCGCCCGTATCGGGAAGAACGGTGACGATGGTCTTTCCGGCATTCTCGGGACGTTCGGCCAATTTGGTTGCCGCTGCGACCGCCGCTCCCGACGAGATGCCCACAAGCAGCCCATCATTGGCAGCCAATTCGCGACCAACCGCGAAAGCCTCCTCGTCGGTGATCGCAAGCACTTCGTCATAGATGCTCATGTTCAGCGTGTCGGGAACGAATCCCGCGCCGATGCCCTGAATTTTATGAGTTCCTGCGCAGCCCTCAGAGAGCACGGGCGATCCGGCAGGCTCCACAGCCACCACCTGAATAGCGGGATTCTTTGATTTCAGATACGCCCCAACGCCGCTCACCGTGCCGCCGGTTCCCACGCCGGCAACGAAGATGTCCACCTTGCCCTCGGCAGCCTCCCAGATCTCAGGGCCTGTCGTCGCCTCATGGATGGCGGGATTCGCGGGATTGGTGAATTGAGAGGGAATGAAAGAATTCGGAATCTCCTCGGCGAGCTCCTGCGCACGCGCGATAGCACCCTTCATGCCCTTCGTTCCGTCGGTCAGCACGAGTTCGGCACCGTAGGCCTTCATGAGGTTGCGACGTTCCACCGACATCGTCTCCGGCATCGTGATGATGATGCGCATCCCGCGTGCCGCCGCTATCGCGGCAAGCCCGATGCCGGTGTTTCCGGACGTCGGCTCGATGATGACCGTGTCTTCGTTGAGAAGCCCTTCGGCTTCGGCTGCATCGAGCATCGCCTTCGCGATGCGGTCCTTCACCGAGCCTGCCGGATTGAAAAGTTCGACTTTGCCAATGATCGTCGCTTGCAATCCATGGTTCTTCTCATAATTCGTCAGCTCCACGAGCGGGGTGTTCCCGATAAGCTCCGCGACAGATTGATGTACCGTCATTGCCTTTCCTTTCGTGCTAAGTGCCTAAAGTCCTGAATAGCCGACTTCGTATTCCTCAATGAAAAGCTTGAGCTTTTCGATATAGCGCTGCGCAAGCGGCGAGAGGTTCCGCTCGCTGTGAACGATATAGCCGACGTCCATCACCTCATCGGTTTCAAGGGGGATGGCGACGATACCGGTGAGCATCTCGGAGGAGAGAATGCCGGTTGAGATGGTGTATCCCTGATAGTGCGCGAGAAGGTTGGAAAGCGTCCCGCGGTCGCTGACGATGATCTTCTTCTCGTGCGGCAGCTCGGCAAACGGCTCCTCGGCATAGTAGAACGAGTTCACACTGCCCTGCTCGAACGAATAACGCGGATAGGCTGCAAGGTCATCCGTCTTAAGGAGCTTGCGCTTTGCAAGCGGATGGTGCTCGCCGACGAACACGTGCGGACGCGCGGTGAAGAGCGTTTCGAACTTGAGGCCCGCATCCTCAAGCGCCTTCCCGATGACGCGACGATTGAACGTCGAGAGATAGAGGATGCCGACGTCGGAGCGGAAGTCGCGCACATCCTCGATGATCTCATTCGTGCGCGTTTCACGGAGCACGAAGGTGTAGCCCTCGCCCTCATATCCCTCGACGAATTCAACGAACGCTTCCACGCAAAACGAATAATGCTGCGTGGAGATCGCGAGGCGTTGCGGAACAGGCGCCGACGTGCGCGAATAGTGCTCTTCCATGAGGTCGGCCTGCTCGACGACCTGCCTCGCAAAGCCCAAGAGCTCGATGCCCTCATTCGTTAGAGTGATTCCGCGGTTCGACCGCTCAAACACGGTGACGCCCGTTTCCTGCTCGATATCGCGGACGGCCACCGAAAGGCTCGATTGCGAGACATACAGCTGATGGGCAGCCGCACTGATCGAGCCGCATTGCGCGATCGCGATCAGGTAGCGAAGCTGTTGAAGTGTCATATGCCTCTTCCTTTCGAATAAAGTGTTTGCGAGAAGCGCGGCTTTGCGGTGCGCACAATCTAGGCACAAGCTCGATGCATCGTTTCCCGCCTCTGCGAGGGTAGCACACCTTTTTCGGTCGCCACCCTTGAAAAAAGCATATCCGCCATAGGGTTTTCCCATGGCGGATTGCGGAAAATACGCTGAAATAGCGCGGTTTCAAGCGGTTTTTGCGAAGAGCTTGGCGGCTTTTTACAAAAGGCTGAGCGGCTTTTAAGCGCTATAGCTTTCCTTCAGCGCCTTGAACGCCGGCATCGCGTTTTGTATGACGTCTGCCGAGACGCAGTAGCTCACACGCACCCAACCACCGACGCCGAAGCTGTCGGATGGCACGAGCAAAAGCTCATATTCTTTCGCGCGGTCGGAGAACGCCTGCGCATCCTCTTCAAGGGCGCGCACCCACAGGTAAAACGCCCCGTCAGGCTCGACAAACTCATAGCCGAGCGCAGCAAGGCCCTCAGTGAGGAGCTTGCGGTTCTCACGATAGGTCTCCACATCGCTCGGCACATCGATGCAGCGTTCGATCACACGCTGCAGGAGCACCGGCGCGCACACGTAGCCGAGCGCCCTCCCCGCTCCCGCGACGGCGGTGAATACCTCGGTGGCGTCGGGCGCCGCATCGTTGACATAGATAAATCCGATACGCTCACCCGGAAGCGAAAGCGCCTTGGAATACGAATAGCAGATGATCGTGCGGTCGTAGTGCGCCGGAAACGACGGCACCTCGGCGCCATAGGTGATCTGGCGATAGGGTTCGTCGCTGATAAGATAGATCGGCCTGCCGAGCTCCTCTTCCTTCTTTCGCAAGAGGGCGGCGAGGGCGGAAACGCTCTCTTCGGTATACACGCAACCAACCGGGTTGTTCGGCGAGTTGACGATGACCGCCGCGGTCTTATCGCCGATGGCGGCATCGAGCGCTTCGATGTCGGGCTGGAAGCTCGGCGTTTGCGCCGGCACCTCCACGCAATCACAGCCGCTCGCGCAGATCCACGTACGATATTCAGGGAAATAGGGCGAGATGACGATCACCTCATCGCCCGGGCAGGTGACGGCGGCGATGGAGATCGCGAGCGCGCCGGCAGCGCCGGCCGTCATATACACCTTGGCAGCCGTCGTCTTCACGCCGAAGGTCTTCTCCACATAACGCGCCACCGTTTCGCGCACACTCTGGATGCCGGCGGCAGGCGAATAGCCATGAAGTTCGCAAGGCGGCACTTCGAGGAGCTCGCGGATGACCTCAGAAACAACCTCGGGCGCCGGAACCGAAGGGTTGCCTATGCTGAAATCGAACACCTTGTCCTCGCCGATCTGCGCCTTGCGCTCAAGCCCGTAGGCAAATAGCTCGCGAATGGCGCTCGGCTCGGCGCCAAGCTGGAACATCTCTTGGTTGATCATCTCGTTCTCCTCTTATTGGTAGCATGCATAAACTCCGGCTAAGAAGCCTCAGGCGTCCTTTTTGTAGGGCGGATTCTCATCGTAATACACCTCTTCACCTTCCGCCATCCAATTCGATCCCGTGTCGTAATCGATGACGACGCCTGGCTCTACATTGTAAACATAAACATTGAATGAAACGCCCTCGCCGCCGTCTTCAACCGACTGTGCTTCCATATGTACGCCGCGCGCAACGAGCTCGTCCTCGTAGAAGATCGGCGTCACACGATAAAGAACATGGTTTCCCGTGCGCCACACGTAATCAGAGACGATATCTTCATACTCCGCCATGCCGACGGCATTGAAAAAGCGTGTGCCGGTGATGAGGTTCTTTTCGTTTGCATTCTCCCCCGCAAGCTTGTAGGCAATGAGATGGCTGCGGTTATAGAGCGCTCCTTGGTCGACGAAATCGTAGAAGCGCTGATGCCAGCCGCTTGGATGCACATCGCTGATGTCGCCGCGCTTGCTTTGGGGCATCAATTCCTCACCGACGAGGGCAAATGCCGTTCCGCAGCGACCGAGATCATCGAGCTCGCTGTATTCTTCAAACGAAGAGCGTGAAAGCTCCTCGTCGGTGAACACAGGTTCGTTGTTGTTGATTTCGATTGATATATCGCCCTGATAGTCGGGCAGCTGGGTGATGTCGATCCAGCCTGCCGAGGCTTCCTGTTGGGCTTTCGCACCAGAGGCGGTGCAACCCGAAAGCACGCCGAGAGCACCGCCAAACAACGCAGCAAACAGGCACAACAAAAGCGCCCACCGCAAAGAGCAGGCGCTTCGAGAGACATGATGATTGTCGACGTTGCGCACGATCTCTCCCCTCAAAACGCATGCCCATTGTCGCATGTTCGGGGGAAATGGGATCGTCAAATGGCACAAGGTCACAAGAAAAGCTGGAGGGCGCGCCTATGCGCCGATCTTGCCATCGCCGTCAAGGTCGCGATGGGTGATTTCCTCGGCCTTGTTCTTCACGGTCTCGGCGGCATTGGCAACCACGGGCTTGGCCGCCTCAACAGCATCACCGATCTTGTCCTTGGCTGTTTCCACCGCACCGGCAACAACGGGCTTGGCGGCCTCGACGGCGTCACCGACCTTATCTTTCGCCGTGGAAACTGCATCCGCGACCACCGGCTTCGCCGCTTCAACCGCGTCGCCTATTTTGTCCTTGGCGGCATTGACAACCGGCTGTGCGGCTTCGACGGCATCGCCGACCTTATCCTTCGCAACATCGACGGCATTCCCGATCTTGTTTGCGATGTCGTTGAAATTTGGCATAGCAGCCTCCTCATCGTGAAAGTTGATCTGCCCGCATGAGGTTTTCATGCCCCTGTTGTTTAAGCAGCAGCTCAAAAGCCCTTCACGCAGAACGCTTGAGTTCACGTCATATTATAGGAAATGATTCACGTCACGAAGCGACACGCCGGAAACCATTGCTCAACACCTCTGTAATGCAAGCACCGATTGATAACCAGCTCTCTGTAACCGACAAATGTTGTGGCAGAGAAATAAAATACATTGATATCGGCATAATCGCAAGAAGGCTTAACCCGGGCTCACAGCGGTGATGCGACGGATATAGCCATCGAACCCAGGGAGCGCGAAGGCGACCTTCCCCCGTTCTGGACTGTAGATTTGGCCTTTCTTGATAAGAGCCTGCCGAACGACAGATAACTCCTTCAAATCGCGTTTTCCAAGATGCTGCGCGATCTCTGATATAGGCGCTTCGGCTCCGATTGAAGCCATTGCTTTGAGAAAATCTCGTTCTGCATCTGTCGCCCGATCCCAGCGCGAGCGATAAAGCCCTTGGTCGATCTCGTTTTGAGCAATGGCAAGGCCCTCTTTGCAGTCTTCGGCAGTAATCACATCTCGTACCGTGCGCGCGTCCCACGCGCATCTGCCGCTTTGCTGGATAAAGTAGGGGTACCCTTGGGAAAACTCCACCGCTCTTCGTAGCGCCTTCTCTTCCCAAAAGACCTGCTTGTTCATGGCGGGAACGCGAAGCGCTTCGAGGGATTCATCCTCGGAAAGCGATCCGATTGAGAAGAAGCGATACATGCGCTCGGCATAGCTTGTCGCATCAGCGAGAACGGCGGGAAGATCCGGCAGTCCCGCCCCAACGAAAACCAGTGGCACCGGATCGATTTCTTGGCCGATGCCATGGAGCGCCCTGTTTAACGCGGACAGATCGGCCTTGGAAGCCTCTTGCAGCTCATCGATCGTGATCAGCACCGCGCTTCCCTGTTCACGTGCAGCATCGCCGAGAGCATGCATGATGTCTTGCAAATCCATGGCACTATCACCGGAGTCGGCATAGCCCTGAGCAGGATCGACGTTAAACCCAAAGCTTGTGGCGCCTGTCGGGTCAAATTTCAATTGGAAAGATTTCAGGACAGAGCGAGCGAATTTAAAGGCAGCAGTCAGAGGCTTTCCCGACCTCTCATAACGCCTCAGCTCTTGGGCTATAGCCTGGCTTATTCGCTTCGCAAGGCTTTCGTCTGAAGCCGCTTCCACGGAGATGACCATCCAATCCTGATCGGCAGCCCGTTCTACGAGGTAATTCAAGAGAGCTGTTTTACCCATACCTCTTAAGCCCCAGATAACAAAGGGCTGATCGCAGGTTTCGTCCTCATACGCCCGATCCATCTCACTTGCAATGGTTTGAATCAGAGCATCGCGTCCTGCCAATACGGGTGGCCTCCGCCCTGCACCAGGTCGATAGGGATTTCCTTCCGAATAACTCATGAGCTTCTCCGATCACACCGCCTTTGATCGCATATTTGCGAGGGTAGAGCTTTCCCGACAAACGACATCGATCTTGAATGCTTTCTCGTTTCTCGGGAAGCCTCTCATATTTCCTCGCTGTCTATTCTAAACTTTTCTAAATGATTCTAAAAGAATTTCTTAGAGTAGTTTAGAATCCCTTAGAATCATTTAGAGTTTCTTAGAATTTCATAGAATTGGAGCGATGAGCCGCTACCGGCATGGCAACAACGACGCCATTGCTGCCGACCTCCGCCGCCCTCGCTACCGCCCACTTCCCCACTGCTTCGCCGCCATCGCTACCGCCCGCTTCCCCACTGCTTCGCCGCCCGCGCTACTGCCCACTTCCCCACTGCTCCACTGTACCGCCGCAAACAGCCTTTGCATACAAGGTCGCAGCAAGCTTTCCTTGCCAGCTTGCACACGCACGTTTCTGGTGTTTTCACTCTGATTTTCTCGTGCAGCTCGCACACAAGGCCAACGCTTCCTATAATTGGCATACTTGTCAAAGCGGCGGTGAGGGAACGCGTGGACAGATTTACGCACTTAGTCACAGAGCATGCGAAGGTTATCGTCATCATAACCTTCATTTTGGCTGCTCTCTGCGGCTTCCTCGCCACGCTCGTGCCGGTGAACTACGATCTCGCCTCCTACCTCCCCAAGGAAAGTCCTTCGACCGTCGCTATCAACGTGATGGAAGATGAGTTTGATTCGTCGGTTCCCAACGCCCGCGTGATGGTGGACGATGTGAGCCTCGATGAGGCGCTCGAATACAAACGTCTCATCGCCGATGTCGAGGGCGTTTCCTCGGTCGTGTGGCTCGATGACGTCACCGACATCACCATACCCCTCGGCGCGCAAGACGCGGCGCTTGTCGATGAATACTTCAAAGACGGGCACGCCATCTACAGCGTGACAATAGAAGGCGACCACGTGGCCGATGCAACCCGCGCCATCTACGACATCATCGGGAACGGGCACGCGATCGGCGAGGCCATCACGACCGCCGACACACAGAACATGGCTGTTTCCGAGGTGCTCAACGCCTTCGCCATTCTCATCCCGCTCATCATCCTGCTGCTCGTGCTCTCCACTTCCTCGTGGCTGGAACCGCTGTTTTTCCTTCTCGCAATCGGCGTCTCCATCGTCTTCAACATGGGAACGAACGTCGTGTTCGGCGAGCTTTCCAACATCGCGTTCACAATCGCTCCGATCCTCCAGCTGGCGGTTTCCCTCGATTACGCCATTTTCCTCCTCCATGCGTTTCAGCGGGCACGCGAGGAAACCCCCGACCTTCATGCGGCCATGCGCAAAGCGATGCGGGAGAGCTTTTCCGCCATCGCCGCCTCCGCCGCCACGACGATCTTCGGATTCGCGGCGCTTGGCTTCATGAAGTTCTCCATTGGCGCCGAGCTGGGCATCACGCTGGTGAAGGGAATCGTCTTCTCGTTCCTGTGCGTGATGATTTTCCTGCCGGCCTTCACGATTCTCGCCCATAACCTCATCGACAAGACACACCATCGCGCCCTCATGCCGAGCTTCTCCTCGGTGGGGAAATTCCTCTCCCCCATCCGCATCCCTGCGATCGCGATCGTCGCCGTGCTTGTCATCCCGTGCATGCTCGCCCAGCAGCATATGGCGTTCACCTATTCGATGGGCTCAAGCGACGATATGACGAACCGCACAGTTGCAGACGAGGCGGCCATCGAAGAGGTGTACGCACAGCAGACGCCGCTTGTCCTCATGGTGCCAAAAGGCGACATGGGGCGCGAGGTGCAGCTTTCGGCGACCATCGAAGAAAACCCCTTCGTGGATTCAGTGCTTTCCTATCCAACGTCGGTCGGCGCGGAGATCCCCGTGGAGTTCGTCGATAAGGGCGTGCAGGACGAGTTCTATTCCGAAAACTACGCACGCATCGTCATCTATGCGAACACCGCAAACGAGGGCACGGAGGCATTCGGGCTAGTGGATTACATCCACGAACAAGCATCCCGCTTCTATGGCGACGAAGCGCTTCTCGCCGGCGAGCCCGCGAGTCTCTATGATATGCGCGAGGTCACGTTGGAAGATTCACGGGTGACCAACACCGTGGCAGTTCTCGCGATCCTCGCGGTGCTGTTCCTCACGTTCCGCTCGCTCATTCTGCCTTTCGTTTTAATCGCGACCATCGAGTCGGCGATCATCATCAACCTCTCGATTCCTTACTTCACGGGAGATTCCCTCAATTATTTGGGCTTCCTCGTCATCAATACGGTGCAGCTCGGCGCGACGGTAGATTACGCGATCCTCTTCACCGACACCTATTTGAAGAAGCGCCGCCTCATACCCTGCAAGCAGGCGCTCGCACAAACCGCCGGCGAGACCTTCAAGAGCATCCTCGTTTCGGCAAGCATCCTCGCGCTCGCGGGCTTCGTTCTGTGGATCACCTCATCGAACGGCATCATCTCGATTCTCGGGCATCTGCTTTTCCGCGGAACACTGCTTTCCTTCCTTCTCGTCGTCACCTTCCTGCCAGGCGTTTTGCGCCTGCTTGACAAACCGATCGGCAAAACGACGTGGCATTCGCGGTTCTATTCAATACACGAAAAGAGCAAACCATGAAACAACAGCATCTTTCCTCTTTTATCCCAACGCGCGCGTTGAAAGCCTCCGCTGCCTTTCTTGCAGCAGCTCTTGCCTGCCTTTTGGCATGCTTGCTCGTTCAAACCGTGCTTTTAGGAAACGGTCTGTTCGCTCTGGCAAACGAAGGCGCGGGCCAGCCTTCCGACACACCTGCCTCCGAAACGGGAAATACGGAAAACTCAGGGGCGGCTGCAGGGGAGGAAGCGAATGAGAACGACGTGCCGAAGAGTGAGGTCGTGTATGCACGGCTTGCCTCCGACGGCGCGGTGGAAGACGTCTACGTGGTCAACAGCCTCGAACCCGCGGCTCCTGGCACCGTCACCGATTACGGCGCCTACGAAAGCGTTCAGAACCTCACCGACACGAGCCAGCTCAAGCTGAACGACGGCAGCGTGACGATGGACGTGGAAGGCACGAGTTTCAGCTATCAGGGAAATCTCGGTGCAGCGGCGCTGCCGTGGAACATCGCCATCTCGGCGACGGTTGACGGAAAGGCCGTGCCCGCCAACGAGCTGGGCGGTGCAACGGGCAGCCTTGCGCTCACCATCGATACGACGCAGAACACGGAAGTCGATCCCGTCTATTTCGAGAATTATCTCATGCAGATAGCCATAACGCTTCCACAAGGCCATGCCTCAAAGGTTTCGGCACCCGATGGGCAGGTGGCGATGGCAGGCGCCGACACGCAGGTGACCTTCATGGCAATGCCGGGAAAAGATGGCCATTTTACCCTCGAGGCCGCGGTGAGCGATTTTTCCCTCCCCTCGATAAGCTTTGCGGCGGTGCCGCTTTCTTTGCTCATCGAATCGCCCGACACCGATAGCCTCGTCTCGGGATTTGACGAGCTTGGCGATGGGGTGGATGAACTTGCCGGCGGGGCCTCGGAGCTCGCCGATGGCGTCGGCAGCCTTGCCAGCGGGCTATCAGAGGTGTCGGGAGGCGCTTCTTCCCTCGCCTCGGGTGCCAACGAACTCGCCGAAGGAATCGGGGCCGTCGTATCGGGATTGGCAGCTTCAGCCTCGGGGCTTCAGGCTTTCCAGCAGGGCCTTTTCGATCAAGCGGCCTCAATGGAGGGCTCAGGCGATGCACAGGCCGCCATCGAGCAAGCAGCTTCGGCCTATAGCGCCGCTTACAGCACTGCCTTCGCCTCCGCCTATGCTGCCGCCCTCGCCCAAGGCACCGACGCGCAGAGCGCCATCCAAAGCGCCGCAGCAGCTGCCGCATCTGATCCCACCGTTGCCTCCGCGCTCTCCCAGCTCTCACAGATTGCCGCGCAGGCAGGCGCCGCTCCCGCTATCGCTCAGACGCTGAATCAAACCGCCTCCTCGCTCGGCTCTTCGTCCGATCCCGCGACGCTACTCGGTGGGCTCATGGCACTCTCGGGCTCGATACCTGCCCTTCAAAACGGTGCGCAGCAGCTTGCCTCGGGAACGGAAAGCCTTGCGGATGGCGCCGCCTCGGCTGCATCGGGCGCTGATGCTCTCGCTTCGGGAAGCTCTGAGCTCGCCAGCGGCACCTCCGCCCTTTCAGAAGAGGTTCGCAAGATGCCCGACAAGGTTCAGGAAGAGATTGATGAGATGCTCGCGGAATACGACAAGAGCGATTTCGTGCCCATGAGCTTCACCTCACCGCGCAACACGAATGTGAAGCTCGTCCAATTCGTCTTCAGCACCGCACCCATCAACGCGCCCGAGCCAGAAGCGCCTGAAGAGGAACCCGCCCCCGAGCCCACCCTCTGGGACAGATTTATCGCGCTCTTTTAGTTCCGCTGTTCTTCCGAACAGCGGATCAAAATGCACGCTGTTGCTCGTGGAAGACCTTCACAACACAGCGCTCCAAGCGAGCTATGCAAAGTAAAATGAGCGTGTTACCATAGCTTACAGGCTGACGCCCGTTATAAGCAATCGAGCTTCGGAAAGAGTGTGCTCTTTGGCATTCTTCGACAACACGTCACTTCACTGCTTCAAGGAGAATGCCTCTCTCGTGCTTGCCATTGCGCTTGTCTGGACATAGATCCACACGCTTTTTTGGAGTGACATTTCAAGCCCCATTATCTCTGACAACATACTCCTCGGCATCGACGTGGGCTGGTTCACCTCGTTGGCGGCAAGCACCATCACGCTCTCCGCCCTCGCCTGCTTGCAGATCCTTGACCGCCTCCTTACTGGCAAGTTTCCCCTCATCATTTGCATTGAAATGACCGCGGGGATCGTAATCCTCGTTGTGGGGAACCTCGTCTCATCTATCCTGCTCCAAATGGTCGGATTCATCTTGACAGGCATAGGAAGTGGCACGTTCATGTATGCAATAGGACGCGCGATGATCGGACTTGGAAACTTCGAGGCAATCATAAGCGTTTTCTCGGGATTTGCCATCTCCGCCGCCATTTGCGTTGCTTTTGAGGCAATGGATCGATGGCTCGTAGGGCTATTCATGATCGTTATTTCCGTCGCATCTTTTCCCCTTGCCCGCACGATGTTGGCAAAGGACGATCCCCTCTCTCCATCTGCTCGATTGCAACGTGCTGAATTGCGAACCCTTGTCTTTGTCATGTTCGCATCTGCCCTTGTCCTTGGGCTCACCTTCGGAATCCTCGGAGGAATCCAAGGCCGGGGCACGGCAATATCCATCGGTGCTGAAGACTACACGGTAAACCGCTACCTCATAAACTTGGTCATCTGCTCTATCGCCCTTCTTATCTTGCTTATCCTCGGGAGGAACTATATCAAGGGGCTTGTCTTGTTTGTTATCGGGGCTGGAGCCATGATTGTTGCAAGCGGCCTCTTCGATACCGACATAAGCATTGTGATCCAAATAGCAAGCTCGTGTCTTTTCACCTCGCTTCTTTGGTCTTTTTGCGGCATCTGCGCGAGCCTGAGATGCGATGCGCGCATATTCGCGATAGGCATCGCTTTGTATCAGGTCGGACAGATTCTCGGCGCCTTCATCCATTCCCCGCTGAGCTTGGCCGGGGAAAGCCTCTCGAAAAATGTCTCCCTCATCGCAGCTTTTGTCCTCTTGGCTGCCAGCACCATTATGCTTGCAAACGTCAATCGTCTTTCAGGCACCTCAGCTGAGCCCAAATCTGATCCAAGACAGCAGGCCCTGCACCTTGCTTCAGATCACAGACTCACCGAGCGGGAAGCAGAGATCTTCGCCCTCTTGGCAGACGGCAAAGACGTGGAGGATATTTCCAATGCGCTTTTCATTACCCAAGGAACGGTTCGAACCCACATCAAGCACCTCTATGCCAAGCTCGGCGTCCATTCCAAGAAAGAGGCCCTCGCTCTTGTGAAGGCAAACGAACCATCGGCTTCTTAGCCGAAAATTTTTACCGCCTTTTGCATTTTCCCAGCTCAACGGCCTATCCCATTTTGGGGTAGATCAATTCATCCCATGTTGAGGAATGTACGAATGCCTGTAGGTCCTCCAAGATGTCAATCGCGTCGTGAAAATCACGACGAAAATCGAAACTCGAAGAAAGGCAGAGAGATGACTAGGGGTATTTCACGGAGAAACTTCCTTACCGCTTCCTTGATCGCAGGAGCCAGCGTTGCGGGGCTCGCTGGCTGCGCACCGCAAACGACTTCCCAGCAAAACCAGACGGCATCGGAGCAGTCGGCTTCCACCGGCGCGGCGACCACATCAACGAACGGCACTCCCTCATTCATGGTTCCTCCAGAGCCCATAACCGACGACCAGATCAGCGAGACGATTGAATCCGACGTGATTATCGTTGGATGCGGCGCCTCCGCTCTCGAGACGGCCCTTTCGGCCCTTCGATCGGGATTGACTGTTACCCTGTTCGCACGAGCAGAGCATCCCGTTGCCCGCGGCGGCTCGAACTGTGGCGTGTATAGCAAGAAGATGGAAGAGATGGGCCTGCCCCGTATGGACGGCGACAAGTTCTTGCGCACGCAGCTCGCACAGGCTTCCTACAACGTGAACACCGCCATGTGGTACCGCTTCTACAACAATTCCGAGGAATCCATGAACTGGCTTATCGACGAGATGGCGAATGTTGACGGTATGTATGTGACATTCGAACCGGTGAGCATTTACCCGACCGACACCACCGATCCGATCTACGCTCCGAACGTCACCCATTCTTTCAACAATGCCGACTACCCCATTCCCGGCAACGGCCAGCAGGCCTTAGTGGACGCCCTCGCGCAACTCGTTCTCGATGCCGGAGGAACCATCGAGTATGGCGTTGAGGCCGAGCAACTCATCCGCGGCGACGTGACCAGCGGTACCGAGGGCCGTGTGACCGGCTGCGTTGGCCGTCGCAAGAGCGATGATTCCTATGTCAAGTTCTCGGCCAACAAGGCCGTTGTCTTGGCAACGGGCGACTTCTCGGGCAACCGCGAGATGATGGAGACCTATGCACCTCAGGCAGTGAAGTACATCAGCAACTGGAATTACGAAGAGGCGGATCCCGATGAGGGCATTTGCTTCGGCGGCCTTTACGAAGGCCGAGGCCATCAGATGGGTCTGTGGTGCGGCGCTGCGTGGCAACGCACGTTCCCGAATGCTATCATGGCGGTCGAGGAGTTCGGCACCACCGCATCTGGCATGACCTATTCCTGCCACAATGGTCTGATGGTGGATGGCGAAGGCCAGCGTTTCTGCAACGAGGTGATTCCCTACAGCTACTTCGTCAAAGTGCTCGAGCACCTGAAAGGCGGTCACGCCTACGCTATCATGGACTGCAAGTTTCCGGAGACCCGCGTTGATTGGATGAACCGCGGCAAGCCGTTGGGCGATCCCGAGGAAAGCCTGACTCCCGCCCAAGTCATCGAATCGTGGGATGCCAACGTGGAGAACGGCACCATGTGGAAGGCCGACACCCTAGAGGATCTGCTGACGCAGATGGAACTTCCCGTTGAGGCCACCATGGCAAGCATCGACAAGTACAATGGCTGGGTAGAGATCGGGGAAGACCAGGAATTCCACAAGGATCCCACCTTGCTGGCACCCATTTCCACTCCGCCGTTCTATGGATGGAAGTCCAACGATCCACGCTTCCTGACCGTGCTTGGCGGCTTGCGCACCAACGCAAACATGCAGGTATGCGACGAAGACGACAACCCCATCCCTGGCCTTTACAACGTTGGCACGATGGTGGGCGACTTCTTCTCGAACTACTACACCTTCTTGGTGGCAGGCCACAACTATGGCGGATGCTGCCTGACGTTCGGCTATCTGACTGGCAAATATATTGCCGAGAACGAATAGCGAATAGCGGATCATCGAGCTGGCTGGCGGGAAGACATACATCACCCCCAGCCAGCGATTCCGCATATCTTTCACCAAAACCAAGCGATGACTTGAAAACGGCATCCCCTACGCGATGTTGTTTTTATCTTCTTGGACAAAACCTTGCGAAGGCATAGCGCTGCATACACGTCTTTAATGGATCACCTATACAAAGCACACCAAACACCATATTGCTCATACTGATTCATCAAGAAGCCCTGCCTCATTTAGCTAGACAGGGCTTTACCTTATAAATACCCGTTCTAAAAACCGAGTAGCTATCCGTGTGACAAGTATTATCCTTGGCGGGCAGCGCGACGGGCCTCGCGGAGGCGCTTCCGCGCTTCCTTCGCCATCTGCTTCTGCACGGCGGCAGCGTGCTCGACCTCTTTGGCGATCTCGGTGGCGTCCCAACGCATGAAGGTCACGCGATAACCGGCGAAGGCCGCGTCGAAGGCGCTCTCGTTGCTTTCCTGCACGAGCGAGATGACCGCCACTTGATCCTGGCTGAGGTTGCCGCTCACGTATTCGAGCACCGAGCTGTTGTCCACCGCGTCGCTGACATCCATGTCGTTTCCGATCATAAGGCCTGCGGCGCCGCCAAGCAGCACACCGATCGGCCCGCCAAGGATGCCGACCACGGCGCCGATGAGCCCGCCTTTCAGCGTATCGTTGTTGAATGTGGCGCCTGTGTCGAACGAATCCTGAACGACGATGCGTCCACCCTCGTTCTTCACGATCGCCGCGGCGATGAGCGTATAATCATCGGTTACCGCCTTGTTTTTCAGCGCGGTGAACGCCTCATAGGCCTCGCTTTCCACCGCGAAGGTGGTCATCACAACGTTTTCCATGTGAAGCTCCTCTTCTCTTGATCGTCCTGCATCAGATCGCGTTGCTGCCCAACGTATTGAACGCGCGCAAAATTCCTTAACATGCTCAGAAGCTTGATATAAAGCCCTTTTCGCGCCGACCCCAGATGCTCCTTGCCGCCTATTCGGCTCCCAGCGCATCGAGGAAATGGCGCCAGCCTGCGCGGCCTATTTCGTCGTCTTTGAAAACGCCCGTCGCGGCGAGCACCTCGGCAAATACCTGAGCGATCTCCTGACGCATCACCGCTCCAAGCGGGTTTTGCGGCTTTTGAGGGTTTTGCGGGTCTTGCGATGCCCCATCGGCCGTCGAGCCGTCCTCCTGCGCCAGCCGCTCGTCCACCTCGTCGCGGACGCTCTGAGCCGCCTCCACGGCAAGCTCCTCTTTCCGCCGATGGAGAACGTCAAGCGCCCAAGCGGCATGCTTGGCCACATCTTCGTCGTCGTGAAGCTGCCCGAGCACCCGCTCGTCATCAGCACCCGAAAGCGCCGCCTCATAGAGGATGTGCTGCACCTTCGGCATCTCGCGGATAAGACGACCCGGCAGAATGGCCAGCCCCATGATCTCGATGAGGCCGATGTTTTCCTTCTTTATGTGATGGAGGCTCTCATCGGGATGGAAGAGCCCCCATGGGCGTTCCGGCGTTGTGCGGTTGTTGCGCAGCACCAGATCAAGCACGTATTCATCGCCCTCTCGGTGCAGAATGGGATTCAGCGTGTTATGCGGGGCGTCGGTCTTCGCAAAGACCCCACACGCTTCATCGGAAAACGCCTGCCACGTGAAAAGCACCTTGCATGCCACATCATAAAGCTCGGTCCGATCGGCGCTGCGCAGGCGCACAACGGCCGAGGGCCATTTCACGATTCCACCCTTCACCAGCGGGAATTCGGGAACCGCGAACGTCTGGATAACCGGAGCCTTCATAAGCGGAAACATATGGCGTCCGCCCTGATAGTGATCATGGGAAAGGATCGATCCCCCAACGATCGGAAGGTCGGCGTTCGAACCGACGAAATAGAAGGGGAAGATGTCTTCGAAATCAAGCAAACGCTCGATGGTCTTCGGGCTGATCACCATCGGGGTGTGCTTGGCGCTTTGCGTGATGCAATGCTCCTCGAAATACGCGTAGGGCGAATATTGGAACCCCCATTCCTCGCCCCCGAGATCGATGCGCATGACACGCAAGCCCGGCTTCGCGGGATGGTCGGGCGTTCCGGGAAACTCCTCGTTTTCGAAGCACAGATCGCATTGCGGCACGGGGATCGAGGGATCAAGCTCGCTCGGCGTGGCTGGTTCTTCTTTCTTTTTCGCCAATGCCGCCGCGATCGCACGAGGGTCTTTCTCGGGTTTCGCAAGGTTGATGCTGATCTCGAGCGGACCGAAGTCGGTGTCAGCCTCCCAATGAAGGTTTTTCGCGATTGCCGCCACTTTGATGTAATCGCACCTCACCTCAAGATCGAACAGGTAACGCACCGCCGCTTCCGCATCTCCGGCATCCAGCAGACGCGAAAACTCCGCGCGAACCTCCTCGGGAGAAGGAAGCTTGAACCCCGCCTCTGCCCCTGTTGCCACGTCGTTTGCCCACGGCGCGTCCGGCGCCGGAGAAGCCGCTTTCTTTTCAACAATCGTTTCCAATTTCATCCCTTCGCTCATGAAAGCCTCACCGCCCAAGCTCCGTGGTTGTCGATCGTCACCATGATGCAAGCGTCATAGCCAAGTTCCCCATCAACGAAAGCGCAGAATTCGCCGATCATATCATCGGGAACGAGCGCCAAAACACTGCCGCCGAAGCCTCCGCCATGGATGCGCCATGCCCCGCGCGACCCAAGGAAATGCGCGCAAAGCCCAAGGATCACCATGCAGGGCTGCACGGCGGTGTCGCCATGCGGAGAGACGTTTTGCAGATACTGGGCCGACGACGCGCCCGAAAGCCTCATCTGGGTGAGGAAGGTTTCGAAATCGCCCCGCGTGAGCGCGGCACGTTGGATATCAACACGGCGAACCTCGTCGTAATAATGCAGGGCACGCATCACGACGCCGTCGCCGAACTCTTCGCGCAAAGCGCCGAAATTCGCGAAGAACTCGTCTTCGGGGACCTCGCATAAGCGCCTGCCCCCCATTGATTCCGCCAGTCGCGTCATGTCTTTGGGAACCTGCGAGTATTCATCGGAATAGGTGCTGTGATCGAAATGGCTGTCGATGAGGCACAGCACATAGCCCGTTGTGTCGGCGTCAAACGACACCGGCATGATCGCGGGTTCCGCCGTCGCGAAATCGATCGCCACGGCGCCGCCGATGGCGCTTGCCAGCTGATCTTGCGCGCCGCACGACTTGCCGAAGTAGCGCTGCTCAACCTCCATGCCATCAAGGGCAAGCCCAACCGGATCTTCGGGGATGGGCTTCTCGTAGGCTTCTTCATCAGCACCAAAGGCCTCGAAGATCGAGCCAAGGAGCATCTCAAAAGCAGCGGAGGACGAAAGCCCGCAGCCCGAAGGAACATCGGAGGAAGTTACGAGATCGAACCCTTCGATCGTTTTGCCATCGCGCGCATAGGCCGCTGCCATGCCGCGCAGTATGCCGATCGACGTCTCATACTCTTCGCGCCGCACCGCCATCCAATTCTCATCGGAAAAATCCAGCTCGGCAAAGCCGAATCCGTTCATATAAAGGCGCACCACGCTTGTACCGTTGGGAGATGCGAGCCCATAGGTGCGCAGGTTGATGCCTGCCGTTATCACGCGTCCGCCCTGATGGTCAACGTGATTGCCCGCCAGCTCAACGCGCCCGGGAGCAGATGCGGCGATAAAAAGATCGCGCCCTTCCAATCCAAAATGCTCATCGAAAAGCTCCATGAGCAAATCGGCCTTTTCAGGTTCAAGGGACAATGCCCCCAGCCGTTGTTGCAGTTCCCGCATCTCCATTGCAGCTTCTCCTTATTCCGATCGTTTTCCTTGCATCGCAGCTCAGCCCGCCATGCTCTTCCATTACTTCTCTGCCGAAGGAGCCAACTTATCAACCTTCCGGTCGTAGGTCAAAATCCCATTGGTCTCCTCCTCAACATCCGAAAGCTGGGTGTACACATACCCCGCAAGGCCCTTATCATACAGGGCCTCCACCTTGGCAAGCTCTTCCCATACAGCCAGCTGCCAAGCATTTACATCGCTGTAGTTCTCATAACCATATGATCGTGAAAGCACACTATGATCAGGCAGATAGAGGTTCAGTCCGCCAAATTCCGAAATGACGAAGGCGCGCTTCGGGTGCACGTCGGACCTGTCATTCCATACCTCTAACGCACGGAAATAGTTGTGGACGCTGCGGAAATCGCCGCATTGACGATCGTACCAGCCACTCGTCGCGTCAATCAGGCGCGTCGGGTCTTCAGAGCGTGCGATTTTCAACGCCTTCCGTGCTTCGAACTGCCCCCATGCCTCATTGAAAAGCACCCACGTGATGATCGAGGGATGGTTCTTCAGATAATCGATCGTGTTCACCATCGTATCGAGCCATTCCAGCCGAAAAAGCTCGCTTTCCGCTCCCGTGTCTTTCCATCGGCTTGGGTTCTCGTCATCAAAGCTCGCCCAACTTGCGCGGAAAAACGTCGGTTTATAGCTTGTATGCCAGCTGGAATAGGCGCTCCCGCCAGTCACCATATCCTGCCAGACGAACATGCCCAAGCGATCGCAATGGTAATACCACCGATCGTTTTCGACCTTGATATGCTTACGCAGCATATTGAAGCCATGGCGCTTCATTGTCTCAATATCGTATACCAGCGCCTCATCCGATGGTGCAGTCAGCATGCCGTCGGACCAATACCCCTGATCGAGCACGCCTTTCAGCAAGACCTTCTCACCATTCAGGAAGAAATAGCGATGCCCATCGGGCTGCAAGCGAAGCTCGATATCCCGAAACGCCGTGTAGCTTTTCACCACATCATCGCCGAAGGAAAGCTCAAGCTCGTAGAGAACAGGCCGTTCGGGCGACCAGAGGCGTATATCCTGAACCGGCAAGGTAACATGCGCCCTGCCATCCGAAGCTTCGCATGAACTGAGGGAAACAAAGTGGCCCTGATCGTCAAAGAGCTTGGCCGCGAGGCGCTGGGAGCCTGCAACTTCGGCCTCAACCACCACGCAGCCTTTGCCAGCTTGGGGGAACAGGTGCGCTTTCACGATGTGGTCGTTCGGAACAACCTCGATCCACACCGTCTGCCAGATGCCCGCCTGCGAGGTGTACCAAATGCCCTCACGTTCAAGCCGTTGCTTGCCACGCAGCTGCACGCCGTCGTCACTTGGATCGAATACGCACAGCTCGACGAGCACACCTTCGCGGCAAGCGCTTCCATCGTTGCGCCCATCTTGCGGCGCGCATTCCGCTTGCGTCACATTGCTGTTGCGCCCATCACGAACCGCCTCGGTCACATCGAAGCTGAACGGAAGATATCCTCCCACGTGAGTGCCGACGTTTACGCCGTCCACCCAACAGGAGCATGCATAATCGACCGCCTCGAAATGGAGAATGACGCGATCATCCGCACGAAGCCCTCCCCGAGGCGCCGCCGCGTTTTCGATTTCCCGAAGCGAGATCAAACGGCGATACCAGAGCAGCTCGCTCGGCCGTATATGACAGTTCACGCCGGAGATGACAGTTTCCGGTGAAAAGGGCACGATGATTTGCCCGTCGAAGTTTTGGGGGGGCGCCATCGTCGCCCAGAGACTTGCTGCATTCTCGCCCACATCGACGACGGCAAAGTCCCACAGTCCGTTTATCGTAAGATAAGTTTCCCGCTCAAACTGCGGATGCGGATGCTCGGTAAGAAGGTTCGTCGCTTCAAGATTTTCACCCCACGGCGTGAGAAGCGGGCGCAGGGCTTCAGGAACACGCACGCGCGGCGCGGCTGCAGCCATACGCTTCAGATCCAACATGGCCCATTCCACCTACTTCTCATACGATGCGGTCAAATCGTTTCGGAAAATCCCGACAAAAGATAGCACGGCGCTAGCCTATCACCCCAGAAAGGGCTTCGCCTCTCCCCCGCTTGCGATGGCGAAAACTTGTTACGAAAAACGCCTTGCAACATCTTATCAACAGTGCATAATTCCTGTTCCCAGCATGGATTCACGCTGAAAAACGCCCTCAGGTATCCGAACTTTTCGAAAAAGTGTCCAAAGTTACATCTCACTCAAAACATTCTTACGCGAGGCAAACAAACGACCCGACTCCTCAAAACGCCCGATTCCCGAACCTAGAATCAAACGCAGATCGAATGTAAACCACGAGTTCGGCCCATTTGGAACGAACAAAAGGGAGGCACGAATGGATACCACAACGACAACCACGAACCTCACCGATGGCATGCATATTCTTGCTGACGCTCTTCTGAAGAACGGCATCAACAAGATGTACGGCGTCATCGGCATTCCGGTAACCGACGTCGCCCGCATCGGGCAGGGTGAGGGCATCCGTTACATCGGCTTCCGCCACGAGGCGGACGCTGGCAACGCAGCCGCAGCAGAAGGATTCCTCACCGGCAAGCCCGGCCTCTTCGTCACCGTTTCCGCGCCGGGATATCTCAACGGCTTGGCGCCGCTGAAGGCCGCCACCGTCAACGGTTTCCCCTGCATCATGATGTCTGGGTCTTCCACAAGAAATATCGTCGACATGGGTGAAGGCGATTACGAGGGCCTCGACCAGCTCAACTACGCGAAGCCGTTCTGCAAGGCGGCCTACCGTATCGATCGCCCCGAGGACATCGCACTCGGCGTTGCCCGTGCTATCCGTGCCGCTTCGTCCGGCCGTCCGGGCGGCGTCTATCTCGACCTTCCCGGCGAGATGCTCGGCGCCACAATGGATCAGGCTGCTGCCGACGCAACGCTTTTCGAGGTCGTCGATCCGAAACCGGCGATGATTCCCGCGCAGGCCTCCATCGACCGTGCGCTCGACCTGCTTGCCAACGCGAAGCAGCCGCTCATCTACATCGGCAAGGGCGCAGCTCTCGCGCAAGCCGAAGACGAAGTGAACGCGTTCGTCGAGCAGACCGGCATCCCCTACCTTGCGATGTCGATGGCGAAGGGCCTCATCCCCGACGACAACCCGCTCAACAGCGGCTCCTGCCGTGGCGCCACGATGCGCGGCGCCGATGTGGTGCTTCTGATCGGCGCACGCCTCAACTGGATGCTGAACTTCGGCGTTGGCAAATCATGGAACCCCGATGTGAAGTTCATCCAGATCGACATCGATCCCACCGAGATCGACAATTCTCGCCAGATCGTCGCCCCGATCGTCGGCGACATCAAATCCGCCATGGGGCTTCTGCTCGAAGGTTTGAAGAAGACCCCCGTCAAGGCCCCGCAAGCATGGGTGGATTCGCTGAATGAGGCGAAAAAGGTCAATGTTGCGAAGTTCGCGACCCGCACCGAGGCCGATACCGTTCCGATGACCCACTACAACGCACTTGGCGCCGTGAAGAAGGTCATGGATAAGAACCCCGACGTCTACCTCGTGAACGAGGGCGCGAACACCCTCGACGACTGCCGCGACATCGTGAACATCTATAAGCCGCGCCACCGTCTCGACTGCGGCACCTGGGGCGTTATGGGCGTCGGCACCGGCTATGCCATCGGAGCCGCCGTCACCACCGGCGAGTCCGTGGTCTCCATCCACGGCGACTCGGCATTCGGCTTCGACGGCATGGAAGTTGAGACCGCCTGCCGTTACAACCTCCCCATCGTCTTCATGGTCTTCAACAACGGCGGCATCTATCGTGGCGACTTCGAGAATATCGGCACCGACGGCGACCCCTCGCCGCTCACGCTCATGGCCTCGGCACGCTACGACAAGATGATCGAGGCGTTCGGCGGCGTCGGCTACAACGCGACCACGCCGGCCGAGGTGGAGCAGATGCTCACCGAGGCCCTTGCCGCAAAGAAGCCGGCGCTTATCAACGTCGTCATCGATATCCATACCGGCAAGGAGTCGGGCCACATCGGAAACCTCAATCCGGTTCCCGTCAAAGGCCCCTTGGCTCCCAAGCCGACCGCTTAACGAGGTTTTAAATCGGGGGGCGTTCCACACGGCGCCTCCCGATAGGCCCTTTGACCATCACGCGGCGATTTACCCAACGAGCACCCGGCAAACCACCACATGAGGCCAAGCACGTAAGGTGAAAACACGAAAACGAAGGAAAGGAGTGTGACACGATGCTTGATATATTAGTCAATGACATTATCCCGATTCTCGTCATCATGATTCTGGGATACCTCTGCGGCAAGTTTGCGTACTTCTCCAACGAACAACGCCAAGGTTTCAACAAGCTCGTCCTTAACGTCGCATTGCCAGCAGCCCTCTTCGTGTCTATCGTTAAAGCAACACGGGAGATGCTCATTCAGGACATTACGCTGACGCTCATCAGCCTCATCGGCACCGTCGGCATGTTCATGCTGAGCTTTTTGCTCTGCCGTCTGTTCTTCAAGCACAATATCCAAGAGGCAGCCGTCTGCGCATTGATCGCCGGCTCACCGACCATCGGGTTCTTGGGATTCGCGGTGCTCGACCCGATTTACGGCAATAACGTCGATACGAACCTTGTTATCGCTATCGTCGCCATTATCGTAAACGCGATCACGATCCCCATCGGGTTCTACCTTATCAACATCGGCCTGAACCACGATAAGAACCTCGCGAAGGTGAAGAGCGACCATGCCGCCGCCTTGGCGACCGCCGCCGGCACCTCCGTTGCCGCCGCCGCGAGCGTCATCGGTGCTCCGACCGAGGCCGCTCCTGCAGAGGCCGCGAAGGCGACAGACGCGAAGGCCGACAAGAAGCTCCATCACGCTGAGGAGAAGCTCGACAAAGCCCAAGCGCACCTTGCGAAGGTGGAGGCCAAAGAAGAGGCCAAAGCCGAGCTGGCTGCCGCAAGGGCAAAGGATCCCCATTACAAGAAGCCCCCGAATCCCAACGTCAAGGCGATTACCGACGCCCTCAAAGAGCCGGTCGTTTGGTCCCCGCTCGTGGCCGTCGCCCTCGTTATCGTTGGTGTTCAGGTGCCGTCTGTGGTTGACCCCTGCTTCGAGCTTATCGCGAAGGCGAACTCCGGCGTTGCCGTTCTCGCCGCTGGCATGGCGCTCTCAACCGTGAAGTTCAGCCTCGGCGCCGAGACGCTGTGGAACACGTTCTTCCGCCTGATCCTCACCCCTGCCGTCATCATGGCAGCCGGCCTGATCTTCGGCATGGCAGGCGACGGGGACAAGCTCCCGATGCTCGTCATGGCCGTGGCTCTGCCTCCGGCGTTCTCAGGCATCATCATCTCGGCACGCTACAACATCTACGTTCAGGAAGGCGCTTCCTCGGTGGCGGTCTCGACCGTCGGGTTCGCCGTCACCGCGATTCTGTGGGTGTGGCTCGTGCCTGTGGTCATGGGAATGGTTTGATAATGAGGTTTACCATTCATCGAGATAACGTCAAAATACCTCTATTGGCAAGCTGACAAGTGTTGCAATAGCTCCGAGTCGAAAGGCTCGGAGCTTTCGTTCGGGCATTCAGGAAATCGAAAAGGAACGCTCATGAGCTCAGAGAGAATGGCGAATTCGGCTGTAGTTGAGAGAACCGGCGACCTGCGCGCGATGGACGGCATGGAAGCTGCCGCCTATGCCGCCTATGCGTTAAGCGATGCGGCTTACATTTTTCCCATCACCCCCGCCTCGCACATGGCAGAAAAGGTGGAAACGTGGTCGGCGAACGGGCGCAAAAACCTCTTCGGGCAACCGGTGCGCGTCACCGAGATGCAGTCGGAGAAGGGCGTCGCGGGAGCTGTGCACGGAAGCCTCGCAGGAGGCGCTCTCACCTCCACCTTCACGGCTTCCCAAGGTCTTCTGCTCATGGTTCCCAATATGTACAAGATCGCCGGCGAGATGATGCCCGGCGTCTTCCACATCACCTGCCGTTCGCTCTCCGCCCATGCGCTTTCCATTTTTGGCGACCATCAAGATCTCATGGCGGTCCGTCAAACGGGCTTCGCGATGCTCGGCTCCTCGTCGGTGCAGGAGTGCATGGATCTTTCGCTTGTCGCGCATCTTTCAGCGATCGATGCCTCTCTTCCCATCGCGCATTTCTTCGACGGCTTCCGCACCTCCGATCAGATCGAGACGATCGAGGTCATCGCACCAGAGGATATGAGGACCCTCGTCGATTGGGAGAAGATCCATGCGTTTCGCTCACGGGCGCTTGAGCCTGAACGCCCCCACATCCGCGGCACCGCGCAAAATCCCGACGTCTATTTCCAATACCGCGAGGCGCCGAACCGCTTCTACGATGCCTTGCCCGACATCGTGCAGGCAAATATGGACAAGGTCGCCGCGCTCACGGGGCGCGCGTACCACCTGTTCGATTACGTGGGCGACCCCGAGGCAGATCGCGTCGTGGTGACGATGGCGTCGTCGTGCGACGTGGTGGAGGAAGTCGTCCGTATGCTCTGCGCACGCGGCGAGAAGGTGGGCCTTGTGAAGGTGCGGCTCTACCGGCCGTTCTCGGCGAAGCATCTCCTTGCGGCTCTTCCCTCTACGACAAAGGTCATCTGCGCGCTCGACCGCACGAAGGAGGCGGGTTCGGCAGGCGAACCGCTTTTGAGCGACATCTGCACCGCTCTGATCTCGGGCGATGGCGCATGGCCGAATACCGTGCTCCTTCCCCGCGTCATCGGTGGGCGCTACGGGCTTTCCTCGAAGGACTTCACTCCTGCCATGGTGAAGGCGGTATTCGACAACATGGCAGCCGATAATCCCAAGCCGCGCTTCACCGTCGGCATCACCGACGACGTCACGCATCTCTCCCTTCCCGTCGGCGAGCCGATCTCGACCACGCCGAAGAATACCCTCGAGTGCATTTTCTACGGTTTCGGGTCGGACGGAACGGTCGGCGCGAACAAGGAGGCGGCGAAGCTCGTCGGCAATCACGGGAACAAATATGTGCAGTGCTATTCGTGGTTCGATTCAAAGAAATCGGGCGGGCTCACCATCTCGTATGTGCGCTTCGCCGACGAGCCCATCCATTCGCCCTACCTCATCGCCGAGGCAGATTATGTGGCCTGCCATAAGGACATCTACATGCACCGTGGCTACGACATGGTGAAAAGCATGAGGCCAGGCGGGGTGTTCGTGCTCAACTGCCCGTGGGAGGGCGAAGAGCTGGAACGAAACCTCCTGCCCGTCTTCAAGCGCGAGATCGCGGCGAGAAACGGGCGCTTCTACACGATCGATGCGGCGGGCCTTGCCTCACGAATCGGCCTCGGGCCGCGCATCAACATGATCATGCAGGCGGTCTTCTTCGCGCTCTCCGGCGTGATGGAAACGGACAAGGCGATCGCCCTTTTGAAAGAGGACATCAAAACGATGTACGCTCCGCAGGGCCCTGAGGTGATCGAAAAGAACTTGAAAGCGGTGGATGAGGCGCTTTCGGAACTCAAGCAGGTGGAGATACCGCCCTCATGGGCCGAAGCTGCCGACGATGCAAGCAAAGCGAAGATCGGAGCCGACTCCGCTCAATCAACCGATGGCACGAGCGCGGCGAGTGCAGCGAACATGGCCACGCAACCTTCCGGCGGGAGCGTGAAAAACCCCTATGCCCTCACGGCCGATTACCTGAAAAATTTCTTCGAACCCGTCTCACAGCTCAAAGGAGACGATCTTCCCGTGTCGGCGATGGATCCCGCCGGATTCACGCCGCTTGGCACCTCGAACTACGAGAAGCGCTGCGTCGCGTTCTCCATTCCCGAATGGGACGTGAAAAAATGCATCCAATGCTATCAGTGCTCTCTCGTCTGCCCGCATGGGGCGATCCGCCCCTATGTGGCAACCGACGAGGAGCTGCAAGGCGCTCCCACA